>NZ_JCALCN010000037.1:0-37817 GCF_059812345.1 Mycobacterium sp. NGS59 | reverse complement strand
TCCAGATGCGCACGCGGCGGTGGGGTTCGAGGAACAGCGCGTCGTCCTCGGCCACCTCGAACGCCTCGTAGAACGCGTCGACATTGCGGATCACGCCGTTGCAGCGGAACTCCGGCGGCGAGTGCGGATCCACCGCCAACCGCCGGATAGCCTCGGCGGCACGGGATTTGGTGCGCCACACCTGAGCCCAGCCGAAGAACACCCGCTGCACCCCGGACAACCCGTCGATCACGGGTGCCGGCTCACCGTTCAGTGACAGCTGATAAGCCAGCAGCGCGATGGACAGGCCGCCCAGATCACCGATGTTCTCCCCGACGGTGAACGCGCCGTTCACGTGGTGTCCGCCGTCGAGTTCCCGTGGCACGTACTCCTCGTACTGCTCGATCAGCGCCTTGGTGCGCGCGCCGAACTCGGTGCGGTCGTCGTCGGTCCACCAGTCCACCAGGTTGCCGTCGCCGTCGTACTTGGCGCCCTGATCGTCGAAGCCGTGCCCGATCTCGTGGCCGATCACCGCGCCGATGCCGCCGTAGTTGGCCGCGTCATCGGCGTCGGCATCGAAGAACGGCGGCTGCAGAATGGCTGCGGGAAAGACGATCTCGTTCATCCCCGGGTTGTAATACGCGTTGACGGTCTGCGGGGTCATGAACCACTCGTCGCGGTCCACGGGCCCGCCGAGCTTGGCCAGTTCGCGGTCGTGCATGACGGCGTAGCCGCGCTGGTAGTTGCCGTAGAGGTCGGCGCGGTCGATGACCAGCGCGGAGTAGTCGCGCCACCTCACCGGATAGCCGACCTTGGCGGTGAACTTCGCCAGCTTGGTCAGCGCACGTTCCCGGGTCTGCGGGGTCATCCAGTCCAGGTCGCTGATGCTGATCCGGTAGGCCTCGCGCAGATTGTCCACCAGCGTGTCGATGCGGGCTTTGGCGTCTGGCGGAAAGTGCTTGTCCACGTACAGCTTTCCGACGGCGTCGCCCATCAGCGTCTCCACCAGCGCGACCGCCCGCTTCCAGCGATCCCGGATCTGCTCGGTGCCGGTCAGCCGGCGGCCGTAGAAGTCGAAGTCCGCGGCGACCATCTCGTCGGTCAACCACGGCGCCCGGGCGCGGATCAACCGCCAACGCGCCCAGCTCTTCCAGTCGTCCAAGTCCTCGCCGCCCCACAGCGCCGCGAAGGCTACGAGGTAATCAGGCTGGCGCACAACGACTTCCGCGACAGCTTCCGGGCTCGAACCCAGCGCGGTGACCCAGCCGGCCCAGTCGAATCCCGCGCCCTCGGTCTGCAGGTCGACGAAAGTCCGCAAGTTGTACGTCAATTCGGCGTCGCGGCGCTTGACCACGTCCCAGTGCGCGGCGGCGAGCTTGCTCTCCAGCGCAACGATGCGGGCCGCGGTCTCGGCGTGATCTGCCTCCGAGCCCCCGAACACCAGGCCGAACATCCTGGCGATGTGCCCCGGGTAGGCCGCCAGCACGGCGCCGTGCTGCTCGTCGCGGAAGTAGGACTCGTCGGGCAGGCCGATCCCGGACTGGCTGAAGTGCACGAGGTAGCGGGTCGAGTCCTTGGAATCGGTGTCGACGTACAGACCGACGCCCCCGCCGACTCCGGTGCGTTGCAGCGACCCGACGACGGCGGCCAGCGCGTCACGGTCGGCAGCGCCGTCGATGACCGCCAGCTCGTCGTGCAGCGGTTGCAGACCCCTGTGCTCGATGGTGGCCTCGTCGAGGAAGCTGGCGTAGAGGTCGCCGATGCGCTGCTCGTCGGTGCCCGCGGGCGCGCCGCTCTGGCTGGCCCCGATGATCAGGTCGCGCACCTGCTCCTCGGCCCGGTCGAACAGGGTGCGGAAGGCGCCGTCGGTGGCGCGGTCGGCGGGGATGTCGTACTCGGTGAGCCAGCGGCCGTTGACGTGGCCGAAAAGGTCGTCCTGGGGGCGCGCGGCTGGGTCGACATAGCTCAGGTCGATACCCGAGCGGATGGCCTCTACTGTCACCCCGCCATCCTTCCATCTCGTTTCGGGTGCAACGATCGGGCCATGCCTGACCTGGACAAAACTGAGGAACCGGCCGACGACGATACCGACGACGAAGGCGACGAAGCCGACGACGACGACGAAGGCGGTATGTTCTCCAGCTTCGGCATCGCCTCGACGGTGCTGGGCCTGGTCTCGGTCGCGGCGGTGGTGCTGGGCGTGCTGATCTGGATCAACCACCGCGACGCCTCCGACGAACGCATCTACCAGTCCAGGGTCATGCAAGCCGCGGCCGACTGGTCAGACGTGCTGATCAACATGAACACCGGCAACCTCGACGCCAGCCTGCAGCGACTGCACGAGGGCACGGTCGGAGAACTCAACACCGACTTCGAGGCGACCATACAGTCGTACCGGCAGGTGGCGGCCAAGCTGCAGGCCCAGAGCGTCGGGCGGGTGGAGGCGGTGGCCATCGACACCGTGCACCGCGACCTGGACACGGTGCCCGGCTCCCCGCGCAACGTGGTGACGACCAAGCTGCCGGCGTTCGCCACCCGGACCGACTCGGTGATGCTGGTCGCGACGTCCGTCGCCGAGAAGACCGGCGGCCCGCCGCAAGTCGTGCACTGGAGTCTGCGGCTGGACGTCTCGCAGGTCGACGGCAAACTGCTGATCTCCAAGCTGGAGTCGATCCGATGAGGAACGTGTGGCGGCTCACCGCTTTCGACGTGCTGGCGCCGCTGGCGGCGATCGTCGCGCTGGTCGGGATCGGCGTGGTGCTCGCGTGGCCGCGCTGGTGGGTTGCGCTCGGTACCGCGCTGGTGTTGCTGATCGTGCAGGGCGTGGCCGTCAACTTCTGGCTGCTGCGCCGCGACGCGGTGAGCGTCGGGACCGACGACGACGCCCCGGGGCTGCGGCTGGCGATCGTCTTCCTGGCCACGGCGGCCCTGAGCGCTGCCGTAGTGACCGGATACACCCACTGGACCACCAAGGACGACGACTTCAAACGGGACTCGGTGGCGGTGGTGCAGGTCGCCACCCGCGCGGCCGAGGCGGTCGCGTCGTTCTCGCCGACGGCGCCGGGGGAGTCGATCGACCGCGCCGCGTCGCTGATGGTGCCCGAGCGGGCGGGCAAGTTCCGAGAGGAATACCTCAAGACCACCGCCGACATGCAGCAGCGCAAGGTCACCGCGCAGGCCGCCACGCTGGCGGCCGGTGTCGAGGCCATCGGGCCGTCGGCGGCCAGTGTCGCGGTGGTCATGCGGGTCACCCAGGACACCCCCGGTCAACCCAGCAGCAAGGCCGCTCCGGCGGTGCGCGTGACGTTGTCCAAACGCGGCAACGACTGGCTGGTGCAGGACATCATGCCGATCAACTCGCGCTGAGGTCAGTTGGAACTGGGCGGGCGCTCGTTCTTGACCCGGACGAACCGGTCGGAGAGTCTGCGCATCCGGATCATCAGCGAGGCCGACGGGCTCACCCGGCCGTCGAGGTAGGCGGTGAGGTCTTCGGCGGTCACCCCGATACGTGACGCGAATTCCTGCTGGACCAACCCGGAGCGGTCCAGCAGCAGCCGCACATGGCGGGCCACCTCGGTGCGCTCGTTGGCCTCGAGGTGGGTGCGGGCGCGCTCGAGCACCTCCCAGAGGGCTTTGGCGATGCCGGCCGGCCGGGAGCCTCCGAGGATCTCCTCCACCTGCCGCGCGGTGCGCCCGTACGGGTCGCGCTTGAGTGCGCCGGCGATGCGCTTCCACGTGGCGATGTCGCCACCTTGCAGGGACGCATGGATCGCTGCCGTCGACCAGAACTCGACGGGCTGATCGGGGTCGGGATCGCGCTGCTGCGACGGCGGCGCGGGCGCGGATCTTCGCTGGTCGGCTGCCAACGTCACCTCGCCTCCTCCAACATCGCCACGGCCACGGACAGGCAGCGCTGCCGGACCCCCTCCCAGTTTGCCTTGACGTCGGACTCTGTCGAGTCGAGGTCGGACGGATCGGGGTCCGCCAGCCGGCGGACCAGCTCGGTGGCGATCCAGTGCCGCCGCGAAGACGAAGGCTGACAACTGTAATACCGATCCATTCCGGCCAGCGCCACCGCGGCGGTCTCCGGCTCCATCACCTCAACCATGTCAGCAAAATCGGCGTAATCGCGGCTGCTGTTACGGCTCATGATCAGATAACCCTTGAGGCGCAGCGTTTCGGCCCCGGTCGGGATCTGCAGCCGGTCGCCGGTGGGCAGCTGGACGTGGGTGGTCTCCACCGGGCTGCGCCGCCGATATCGGCTCCGCGCGGTCTTGGCGGTCCGGCTGTCGAGCGCGTCGAGAGCGACGGAGAGCCGACCTCGCCAGAGGGTGACCGGATGGACGGGACGGTCCGTCCAGGACATGGCCCGCGCGATGCTGGTGCGATATGCCAGGCCGACCCGGCGGGCTGTCGCCTGGCCCACCCCGATGACCAGTTCGGTGTCGTCGTCGACCGAGGACTCGAGCGGCGCCGGCGTGTCCAGGGTGTCGCCGGCGGGTTCGCAGTCCGGGTCCTTGCGTCCGCAGCCGCTGAAGGCCAACGGGTCCGCCACGCAGATGGCGTCGGGCGCAAGGTGTTTGAGCTTGGCCGCGGACTTGATCACCATCCGCAGATCGGCGCTGGGCGCGATCGCGGCGGTGATGTCCTCCGGGATGACGACGACACCGCCCAGGTCGACGTCGGGCAGCGGACGGTCGAAGTCCACCGACGGCAGGACCCGGCCGAGCCAGCCCGGCAGCCACCAGTTCCATTTGGCGAACATCGCCATCAGCGCGGGCACCAGGACCAGCCGCACCACGGTGGCGTCGACGGCGATCGCGACCGCACAGGCCACCCCGATCTCGGCGACCAGCGGCATGCCGGCGAACGCGAACCCGCAGAACACCGCGATCATGATCAGGGCGGCGCTGGTGATCGTGCGGGCGCTGGTGCTCACCCCGTAGGCGACCGCGTCGCGGGTGTGACCGGTCTGCAGGAAACGTTCCCGAATCCGGGTGAGCAGGAAGATCTCGTAGTCCATGGACAGCCCGAACGTCATCGCCAGGACCAGCGGCGGCACCGTGCTGTCGATGGAGGTCAGGTGCGGGAAACCCAGTTTCTCCGCCCAGCCCCATTGGAAGATCATCACCAGCGATCCGTACGCCGCGGCCACCGACAGCAGTGTCATCAGCACGCCCTTGAGCGCCAACAGGACCGAGTGCACCGAGAGCAGCAACATGACGAACGCGATCAGCGCGACGAAGCCCAGCACCAGCGGCTGCGTTTCGGCGACCCGGTCGTCGAAGTCCTTGATCAGCGCTGTCGAGCCGCCGACGGCCACCTGCGCGTCGCCGGCGGTCCTGGGCAGCTGGCTGCGCATCCAGTCCACGGTGTGCCGGGCCCGCATGTCCTCGGGGTCGACCGACAGCACCGCAGACAGCAGCGCGGTCCTGCGGTCGCCGCTGAAGACCGGCGGGGGCACCGAAGCCACGTCGGGTGCCTGCGACATCCGCTGGCGCAACGCGTCGAGGATCTGCGCGTGGGCCGAGACGGCGTCCTGTCCCTGTGGCCAGTCGGAGAACGTCACCAGCACTTGGACGGGACCCATGGCGCCCGGGCCCAGCGCCTGCGACGCCGCGGCCACGCCGGCGCGGATCTCGTGGGAGGAGTCGAACTGTCGCAACAGGCTGTTGCCCAACACCATCGACGTCGCCGGGGCCGCCATCAGCAACAGCACGGCCGAGGCGGCCAGCGCCGAGATCCACGGCCGGCGCATCACCCAGCCGACCCAGCGCGTCCAGAACCGGGACACGGTGCTCTCCGGGCGGCGCGACCAGTGCAACAGCGGCGAGCGTTTGGCCGCGGCTCGGGAGAAGGTGGCCAGCAGCGCCGGTGTCAGCGTGGCCGAGGTCAGCATCGCGACCGCGACCGCCAGGATCGCGCCGGTGGCCATCGATCGCAGCGCCGGGGTGTTGATCAGGTAGATGCCGGTGAGCGAGGCGATGACCGTCATCCCGGACAGCACCACCGCCAGCCCGGAAGTGGCCATCGCGGCGTCCACGGCTTCCTGGGGCTGGCGGCCGGTGCGCAGCTCCTCGCGGAACCGCATCAGGATGAACAGCGAATAATCCACGGCCAACGCGATGCCGAACATGGACACCGTCGACGTCACGAACACCGACATGGTGGTGTGCATGGACAGCAGATAGACCAGTCCCATGGTGACCACGACCGTGCAGATGCCCAGTGCCAGCGGGATCGCCGCGGCCGCCAGCGACCCGAACACCGCCAGCAGGACGATCAGGATGATCGGCAGGTTCCATTCCTCGGCCTTGGCGATGTCGTGCTTGGTGTTGGCCGCGGCCGCGGCGGACAGCGCACCCTGGCCGATGACGTAGAGCCGGACGTGACCGTTCGCGGTCTGCCCGGAGCGGTCGTCTTCGACGCCGATTCGTTGCCGGAGTTTCTTGGCGACGTCGCTGGTGCCGGCGTTCCGGGCGTCCAGACGCAGCGTCACCACGTAGGGCCGGTCGGGTTGCGGTGGGCGCTGGGTGGGGTTGGGCGCCTCGGTGACGCCGGGCAGTTCTCTGGCGATCTGTCTGAGCTGCGCGACGGCGTCGTTGATGTCCTGATAGGTGGCGTCGGCGCGGGGCGCGGCCACCAGCGCCAGGGGTGAGGCGCCCAGCTCGGGGTATTGGGCGACGAGTTGGTCGTGCACGGCCAGCGACTGGGAGCCGGCGACCTCGAACCCGCCGCCGGTCAGATTTCCCGACTGCGTCATCGCCAAATAGACCGCCGGAACCAACGCCAGCAACCAGGCTGTGAACACGAACCAGCGGAATCTGCGCAGGTTGCGGCTCAGCCGCATCATGAACTGCTGGATTTCTTAACTCCCCGTATGTCTTGCGCAGCGCGTGCGCCCGCGAGAATACCCGCGGGGTCAGGTGTTTGCTTATCGCGTCTTGAGCTGCGACGACACTGGTTTGGCGGGATCGTTGTTAAGTCGTGATCGGGGTTGGCCGGTGCCCGACGGCCGGTCAGTCATCTGGAGAACAGCGGCACGGTCTGCAATCCGCAATGCCGGCGGATCACCTCGTAGTCGCGGTCGCGGTGGGCGACAGTGACTCCGAGTCGCAGCGCCATCGCGGCCACTTGGCAATCGATCAGGCTGCGTACCGTATCGCCGCCGCGACGGCAGCGCCGGTGGATGGCGGCCGCATCTTCTGCGTCGCGCACCGGGGCGAGAGGCGCTATGTCAAACCGCTGGAGTAACCGCCGCCGTAACGCGGCATTGTCCTCGTCGGTGGTGCCGATCAGCAGTTCCATCAACACCACTTCAGGGACGATCACTTTTGCGTCGGCGGCGATTCGATCTGCGAGCCAGCGGCCGGCGAATGAGTCTGGGCTGGAAAGGAATTCGATCCAGACCGAGGTGTCGACAATCAATTCAAGGCTGATCTGCCGGCGCAGTGGCCGCGTCCGAAAACGACTCGATCTCGTCGTTGCTGAAATCGAAACCACTGCCCTGCAACGCCAACGCCTCGTCGCGGTCCAGCGGCTCGCCCACCAGCCTCCGTAGGGCGAAGTCGACCGCGCTCCGCTTGGAATCCAGTCGGTACATTCGTTGCACCGCGGCCACCAGCTCGTCGTCGATCTCGATATTGGTCCGCGACATCACACCACAATACACCAGCAGGTGTATTGGCAGGCTATTAGCGCACTGCGCGCGGGCCGCCACGCAGATGCACGGCAATCCACGCGCCACCGATCACCCGCTCGTCGACGCCACGAACGCCGTATCGTCCCAGGGCTGCGGTGAGCCAATCGCGGTGCCAGCCACGGGGATGACCCAGCCAGGCGGGGCGAGCGTCACGGGCGGCCGCGTAGACGCAGTCAAGGAGTGGCAGCTGTGTGGGTTCGGTGACGAAGCCGATGACCGCATCGGCGTCGTCGGGATACAGCGCGGCAGCCCGGGGAACGACCAACCCGCCGTCCGGCGGCACATTGACTGCCGCGAGACGTTGACCCGGCTTCATCTGCAGCGTGCACGCGAGCTGGCGGAAGCTGACTACGCCAGCCGGCGCAGCAATGCTGAGCGTCATCGGTACCTCCTTGCTGATTGCACAACTGGGGTTATTCGGAGCCGCGCACACCGCGGACGGGTCCAAGCCCAGAATTGGCGGCACGGTCTGGACTGATGGCACGATGGTCGGGGCCGCGGTCGGGGGACATCGTGCGGCGGATTCGTGAGGAGTTTTCCATGCAAGTAAGCACGCGCCGTGGGGTTTTGGCCGTTGTCGTCGCGGCCGGACTGACTGGTGCCGGCAGTGCGTTCGTCGCCGCTCCGGCGGCGACGGGTGCAACCGACCCGTGCGCGGCCAGCGAGGTCGCCCGCACCGTCGGCACCGTCGCCAAGCAGACCGGCGACTATTTGGACTCGCACCCGGAGACCAATCAGGCGTTGACGTCCGTCCTGCAGGAACCGGCCGGACCGCAGTCGGCGGTGACGCTGAAGAGCTACTTCGAGGCCAACCCGAAGGTCGCGCTGGATCTGCAGGGGCTGGCCAACCCGTTGAACAAACTGGGCACGCAGTGCAAGTTGCCGATCACGCTGCCGCAGGCGCTCAGCCTGTTCCAGGCCGCGCAGGGGGCTGGCGGATTGCCCGGTCTGCCGGGTGCGGCGCCCGCAGCGCCCGCAAGTCCGTCGCTGCCGGGCCCCAGGCCTAACAACGGCTAGAGCACTCAGTCCGGCGGCGGCAGGGGGTTGCTGCCGTGCTCCGAGGCGGCCGGATCGGTGGCGTTCAGTCCCCGGCCCGCGATGCCGGGGTCGGTGGGCGGGTCCTCGGCGTCGGAGTCTGCCGCGCGCTCGCGGCGGAACATGAAGAAGAACACCACCCACCCGATCGCGGCGATGAACAACCAACTGATCAAGCGGTAGATCAGCATCGCCGAGATGGCGTTGGGCAGCGCCATACCCGACGACACCAGCCCGGGCACCAGCACCGCCTCCACGACCAGCAGACCGCCCGGCATCAGCGGAATCGTCCCGACCGCACGCGCCGCGGCGTAGGCGACCGTCAACCCGGCGACCGACGCGTGATCGCCGGCGGCGTAGGCCGCGCAGGCCAGGCACGCGACGTCGGCGACCCAATTGAACAGCGACCAGCTGAACGCCACCCCGAGGTCGCGTCGGCTCAGGCTCACCGACTCGAGTTGCATCAGGATCTCGCGCCATTTGTCCACGCCGGCGTCGGCCGGTTTGCCACGGACCGAATTGACCCAGGACAGCACCTTGATGCCGATGCCCTCGATCAGCTCCGGCCGTGACGCCACCGCCTGGGCCAGCAGCATCAGCGCGACGAACCCGCCGAGGGTGAACAGCAGCGAGAACGGGTTGTTCTTGGCGCCCAGCAGGAACGCCCCACCCAACCCGAGCACCGCCAACCCGACCGCCTGCAGCGCGCCCGACATCACCAGCTGCCAGGAGGCCACCACCGTCGAGGCGCCCCAGAGGCGTTGCTGACGGAGCAGGAACGTCGCCGAGATCACCGGTCCGCCGGGCAACGTGGTGCTCAGCGAGTTGGCCGCGTAAAACGCGGCCTCGGACCGCAATTGCTTGACGTGCACGCCGGCGGACGCCAGCAGCGTGCGCTGGATCTGCGCGAAACTGTGCATCGACGCCGCCGCGGCGACCATCGCGGCGACCAACCACCACCACTTGGCCTCATACAGACTCATCCACGCTTTGGCCAACTGATCGCGCACCAGGGCGATCTCGACGCAAAGCACGACCACCACGACGACGAGCCCGACCCACCTCAGCCACCAATACTTGCCGCGCGGCGGCGCGTCGCCCTGGCGGGTGAACGTCCCCAACCGCCCTCCCACGAGCTTGCGGGCGGCGGCGTCCGGTGACATCGCACTAGGGTAACCGTGCCGGTGTCGCGCGCATCGATGCACGTCGCTGACGTGTCGACGTCGTTCCAGGGTCGTAACCGGATCGTGGCGCCCTGGTTTGCGGAAGTTGCGCCGCCACCCCGGCTACGCTTGCCCAATGTCGGCAACCATCGACGACGAATCCGTAAGTCCGCTGGTCCGAAAGGCCGCCGCCTGGTCCTGGCGGCTGCTGGTCATCGTGGCCGCGGCTGTCGCGCTGCTGTGGGTGGTCGACAAGCTGGAAGTGATCGTCGTGCCGGTGCTGCTGGCGCTGATGATCAGCGCTTTGCTGGTGCCGTTGGTGGATTGGCTGGACACCCGCGGCGTGCCGCGCGGTGTCGCGGTGACGCTGGTGTTGCTGGCCGGGTTCGCGATCCTCGGCGGCATCCTGGCTTTCGTCGTCAGCCAGTTCATCGTCGGGTTGCCCGACCTGGTCACCCAGGTCGAACACAGCATCGACTCGGCCCGCAAATGGCTGATCGAAGGGCCGCCGCACGTGCGTCGCGAACAGATCGACAACGCCGGCAACTCCGCGATCCAGGCGGTGCGCAACAACCAGGAGAAGCTGACCAGCGGCGCCCTGTCCACCGCCGCCACCATCACCGAGTTGGCCACCGCGGCGGTGTTGGTGCTGTTCACGCTGATCTTCTTCCTCTACGGCGGCCGCAACATCTGGCAGTACGTCCAGAAGCTGGTCCCGACCCATGTCCGCAGCCGCGTGCACCAGGCGGGTCTGGCCGGGTACGGCGCGCTGACGGGATACATCCGGGCCACCTTCCTGGTCGCGTTGACCGATGCGGTCGGGGTCGGCGCGGGTCTGGCGATCATGGGTGTGCCGCTGGCGCTGCCGTTGGCGTCCATCGTCTTCCTCGGCGCCTTCGTGCCGCTGATCGGTGCGCTGGTGTCGGGTTTGCTGGCCGTGGTGGTCGCGCTGCTGGCCAAGGGCATGGTGTACGCGCTGCTCACGCTCGGTCTGCTGATCGTGGTCAACCAGCTCGAGGCGCACGTGCTGCAGCCGCTGGTGATGGGGCGCGCGGTGTCGATCCACCCGTTGGCGGTGGTGTTGGCCATCTCCACCGGCGGGGTGCTGGCCGGGATCGTCGGCGCCCTGCTGTCCGTGCCGACCGTGGCGTTCCTGAACAACGCGCTACAGGTGCTGCTGGCCAAGGATCCCGAGGCCGAGGCCGAGGAGCAGAAAGACGAGGAAGAGGTGTCGGCGATCGTCCAGGCGAAACCGGACAAGCCCGACAAGGAACCCTCACCCAGCGTGTAACTACTGCGAAAAACGAGCGCTTTTTTCGCAGTGGCGACACGCTCGGCGCAATGCCATCCTGGCGAGCTAGATCCGGCGTCCTTCGCGGCGCAGCAGATCCTGGGCCGACAGCCCGCCGCCGCCACCTCGGCGACGCTGACGCCCGTTGTCCACCGCGTTCTCGCCCTGGATCCCCCGCGCGTTGAGCTTCTCGGTAGCCGTCTCCGAGTCCTCGTCGGCCCGCTGGGCCGGTAGTGCGACCGTCTCGTCGGACGGGTCCTCGGGCTTGGCGTCGGGCCGGTTGCCCGCGGCCGGCATCTTGTTGGTCTCCTCCGCCGACGGGGTGGGCGGCTTCGAGGTCGGCACCCGGGCCGGCGGGCGGGTGGTCGCGGTGGCCGGCCCGTTGCGCGACGGCTGCTGCAGTCGAGCGGTCGGCGCCTCCTGGGGCTGGTTCGCGGACTGGCCGGACCGGACCGGGACCTGCGGGCTGGCCGCCGGGGCCGGCGCGTTCGACGGACCCAGTTCTGGCCGGGCCGCCGGACGCGGCAGCGGCGCCGGGTGCGTGGGGTCGTGCGGAGGCCGCGGGGTCGCGGCGACCAGACCGGCCGTCACCGGCGGACGCACCGTGCTGGCAGGCCGCTTGCGCTCGTCGGGCAGCTGGATCTCGCCCAGACCGATGCGGTTCTGCAGGCGCCGCATCCAGCGCGGCGCCCACCAGCAGTCGTCGCCGAGCAGCTTCATCACCGACGGCACCAGGAACATCCGGACCACGGTCGCGTCCAACAGCAGCGCCGCCATCAACCCGAAGGCCAGGTACTTCATCATCACCAGGTCGGAGAAGACGAACGACCCGGCGACCACGGCCAGAACCAACGCGGCGGCGGTGATCAACCGCCCGGTGGTCGCCGTCCCGATCCGGATCGACTCCTGGGTCGACATGCCGTTCTCGCGGGCCTCGACCATGCGGGAGACCAGGAAGACCTCGTAGTCGGTGGCCAGGCCGTAGCCGACCGCCACCACCAGCGCGATGATCACCACCATCAGCGGTGTCGGCGTGAAATTCAACAGGCCGGCGCCATGGCCGTCGATGAATATCCAGGTCAGGATGCCCATCGTGGAACCGAGGGTCAGCACGCTCATGACCGCGGCCTTGATCGGCAACACCACCGAGCCGAAGGCCAGGAACATCAACAGCATGGTGGTGCTGATCAGCACGATCACCATCAAAGGTGCCCTGTCCACCAGGCTGTGGATCGAGTCCTGCTCCAGCGCCGGTGTACCGCCGACGTAGATGTCGATGCCCTTGGGCGGTGTGATCGAGCGCAGCTCGGCGAGCTTACGAGCCGAGTCGGCCGGGTTGTTCAGGGCGTTCTGCAGCACCCGGACCGACGGATCCTTCGAGGCATCCGGAGCCTGCGAACGCTCCTGCCACATGTTCGCCGGATTGTTGTCCCGCACGTTGAACCCGCTGATGGCCATGGCCTTCGCGCGCACGTCCGCGACCTGCTGGTCGGTCACCGGCTGATGATTGGTGGACCGGATCACCAGCGTCAGCGGATTGGTGCGGTAGCTGGGGAAGAGCTGATCGAAATGCTCCTGCGACTGGCGCGCCGCATTGTTCGGCGGCAGATACTTCTCGCTCATCCCGCCCAGCGACATGTTGCCCAGCGGGATGATCAGCAGGATCATGCCGACCACGATCGGGATGGCGAACGCCAGCGGGCGCTTCATCACGAAGTTCGTCAGCTTGCCCCAGAACCCGGCCTCGACCTCTTCGCGGGTCTTGGTCTTCTGCAGGCGATCGGCCAGCCAGTTCAGGTAGGCCCGGGACACCTTCCAGTTCCGCAGGAACGGCACCCGGAACGCGGTCCGGACACCGAGCGCATCGACGTTCTTGCCGAGCACACCCAGGCAGGCCGGCAGCAGCGTGATCGACAGGATCGCGGCCAGCGTCACCGCCGTGATCAGCGCGTAGGTCAGCGACTTCACGAAGCCCTGGGGCAACAGCAGCAGGCTGGCGCCCGAGGCCGCGATCAGGACTGCCGAGAACACCACGGTGCGTCCCGCCGTCATCACGGTGCGGCGTACGGCGGTCTCCGTGTCGTAGCCTTCGGCGATCTCCTCACGGAACCGGCTCACCACGAACAAGCCGTAGTCCACCGCGATGCCCAAGCCGATCAGTGAGACGACGGGCTGGGCGAAGAAATGCACCGGCCCGAACATCGCGATCAGCCGCAGGATGCCCAGTGACCCCGCGATGCTCAGACCGCCGACCATGACGGGCAGACAGGCCGCGACCGCGCCGCCGAACACCAGGAACAGCACCACCGCGACCAGCGGGAGCGCCAGCACCTCCATCCGGCGCTGGTCGGTGGCGATGGTGCCGGTCAGTGCGCTGGCGATCGGTTGCAGGCCGGCCAGCTGCACTGTGCCGCCGTCCAACTTCTGCAGTGCGGGTTCGATGTCCTTGTAGTTGGTCAGGATGGTGTCGTCGTTGTCGCCGTTGAGGGGGATCGACACGAAGGTGTAGCGCTTGTCGTCGGTCACCATGCCCTTGATCACGGGGCTGGGGTTATCCGGCGCGCGTAGGTAGCCGGCCCAGCCGAACACCTGTTTGGGGTGGTCGGCGACGAACTGGTTGAGCTCGTCGGTGACCTTCTTCGACCACGCCGGGTCGGCGACGGTCTTGCCGTCCGGCGCCTTGAAGATCGCGACGATGTGGCCGGTCCGATCGCGTCCGTAGACCTCGTCACCGAGGATGGAGGCCTTGACCGACTCGCTGCCGTCGTCGTAGAAACCGCTCTGCGTGACGTGCTTGCCGAGACTGAGCCCGAAGATTCCGCCGAGCAGGCACAAAGCCACCGTGACCCCGATTACGATGAAACGGAATCGGTACACAGTTCGACCCCACCAGGCGAACACTTAGGCTCCTTACTGGATCTCTAGCGACCCGCGCATTGCTCTTCTGTTGTCACACACGCGAGATCAACAGGGACGACAGCGGCCGGAACGGCTGCAACCAAGCCCCCTGCTCAGGTAGCGAATCCAGGCCGATCCGCGGCAGTGGCTCCCGGAAAACACCCGCGATGTCCTCCAGGTCGACGAACTCCAAGCTATCCGACGCTAACGCCCAACTGGCGTGTTCGCGAAATCCAAGCACTTGAACAGGAGTTCCGCCACGGGCCACCGCCTCGAGCGGCTGGCGGAAGGCCTGACCGTCGGCGGAGGCCACCACCAGCGCCGCCAGCCCCTCCCGGTAGCGCAGGTCGATGTGCTCGAGCATGTCGCGGTCGACGTCGCTGTCCTCGTCGATCTTGGGCTTGGCGAAGACGGCGAAGCCGACGTTGCGCAGCGCGTCCACCCACGGCCGGACCACTTCGGCGCTGCCCGGGGCGATGTTGGTGAAGACGGTGGCCTCGGGCTCGATCCGGGCATCGGAGCCGTCGGACGATCGCGCACTGACCTCGGCGGTGCGGCCCAGCAGCCAGCGGCCCAGCGCGTCGAACCGGGGCCGTTCCAGCCCGGTCGGCCGGCGGCCCAGGATCGAACCCAGACCCATGTCCAGGTTGGGCGCGTCCCAGACCAGCAGGACCCGCTGCACGGGTTTCGCGAGCCCGGCGAGGCCGTCCTGCGCCAGGTCACCCGCGGCCAGCATCGGGCGGGCCATCGTCTCCGACGCCGGCGTCGTCACGTCTTCGGTGAGGCTCATGTGCTCATCTGATTTCGGGCTTCTTCCATACGAACTCACAGACGCTGCTGCCCGCTTCTTGAGCCTTCGTCTCGTACTTGGTGATGGGACGGACGATGGAGATGGGTAGGGATTCGGTGCCGGGATCGACGCGGACGAGGCCGGGTGGTCGCAGTGCGGCAATGTGCTCGGCGTAGCCGGGATGGTCGGTCGCGGCATGCAACACACCCCCGGGGAGTAGCCGGTCGGCGATCAGGGAAACCGTTCCCGGCTGAAGTAGCCGGCGCTTGTGGTGGCGTGCCTTGGGCCACGGGTCGGGAAAGAAGACCCGCACCCCGGTCAGCGATTCCGGCGCGATCAGATCTTTCAGCACGTCTATTCCGTTGCCGCGGATCAACCTGATGTTGTCGACGCCGGCGCTGTCGATACCGCACAGCAACTGGGCCAGGCCGCGGCGATAGATCTCCACCGCGATGACGTCGATGTCGGGCTCGGCTTGGGCCATGGCCAGCGTGGACGTCCCGCTGCCGCAACCGATTTCCAGCACCAGCGGCGCGTCCCGGCCGAACCAGGCGCGGGTGTCCAGCGGCTGCTCGGGCGGGGTGTCGGCCTGGCGGCCGAGTTCCGGCCAGCGACGTTCCCAGGTCTCGCGCTGCGCGTTGGACAAAGCCGAGCGCCGCGACCGGAAACTCGTGGCAGGCAGATAGCCCCAGGGCGTGTCGGGCCGTAACCCCACCCCGGGTTGCGCGTGCATTCGTCCATGGTGGCCCATGATCGGCGGATGTAGCCGCCTCTGGTCCAGATTGATACCCAACAGTTGTCTTCGGCTGGTATCGGGGAGACCTGGCTCGCGTGCCGGAGGCGGGGATGCCACCATTCGGTGGGATCGCTACGAGCCGGAACATGACGGGACAGGGGCATCAGATTTTCGCCGACGAGCTGACGCGCTTCGCCCAGCAGGCCGCTGACCAGCGGATCGAAGCGCTCGCCGAGCGCACCGCCGCGCCGCTGCGAGTGGCGGTGCGCGGACGTCGCGGGGTGGGCCGCGGCATGGTGGCACGGGCCCTGGACCGCGCCGGCGTGCGGGTGACGCCCCCGGGGGCCGCCGCGGATCTGCTCGTCCAGGTGGTCGCCGAGGTCGCCAAGCCCGAGGACATCCGCGGGCCGCGCCCGGCGCTGGCGTTGCTGAACAAGGCCGACGTGACCGGCCTGGCCGGGGACGGCCGGGTGGGGTCGCAGTGCGCCGGGCTGGCCGCCCGGATGGGGGTGCCCGTGCTGCCGATCAGCGGGCTGCTCGCCGTCGCGGCCCTCGACGATGCCGATGCGCAGTGCTGGGTCGATGCGCAGTGCTGGGCCGGCCTGCGGGCACTTGCCGCGCATCCGGACGGTTCGACGTGCCTCGACCGCTCCTTCGACGGGTTCCTGACGGCGCCGCTGCCGGTCCCGGTGGCGACGCGGGTGCGGTTGCTGCGCACGCTGGACCTGTTGGGCGTCGCGCTGGGCGTTGCGGCGTTGCGCCAGGGCGCCGGGCCCGCGCAGGTCCGGACGGTATGGCGGCGGGCCAGCGGCGTGGACGCGGTGATCGAACGGTTGGCCGTCGCCGGCGCCCAGGTGCGCTACCGCCGGGTGCGCGAGGCAGTCACCGAACTCGAGGCACTGGCCGTTTCCGACTCGGCCGTCGCCGAGTTCCTGTCCCGCGACGACACGGTGATCGCCCGGATGGCGGCGGCCCTCGACGCCGCCGCGGCCGACGGGCGGGGACCCGGTCCGGACGCGCCCCTGGCGCGCGCGGTGCACTGGCAGCGCCACGGCCGCACACCGCTCACCGAACTGCAGCGGGCCTGCGCGGCCGACATCACCCGGGGATCGCTTCGGCTGTTCTCGCGCGCCGGTGGCGCCGGATTTCGGGTGTCGCGGTGACCGGCGGGCGGCGGGACGACCCGGTGGCCCGGGTCGATGCTCTGGTGGCCTCGATCGGGCCGAGTCTGGATGCTCCGGCCGTCAATCGGCTGGACGTGGTGCTGGTGACCGGCCCGTGGCTGTCCGGAGTCACCGCGGTGGCCACCGCGCTGCGCGAACGGCTCGGGCAACACACCTTCGTCGAGGCTGCCGAGTTGGCACCCGGAGCGGCGCCCAAGGCGGTGGTGTTCGTGGTGTCGGGCGCGGCGCCGATGACCGAATCCGACTGCGCGCTGCTCGACGCCGCCGCCGAGAACACCGATGTGGTGGTGGCCGTGGTGAGCAAGATCGACGTGCATTACGGCTGGCGCGACGTGCTGGCCGCCAATGTCGCCAAGCTGGCCCGCCACGCGCCGCGCTACGACCGGGTGTCCTGGGTCGGCGCGGCCGCGGCGCCCGACGTGGGTGAGCCGCAGCTCGAAGAGCTGGTCGCCACCGTCCAGGGACAACTCGCCGACGTCGACGTGGCACGCCGGAATCGGTTGCGGGCGTGGGAATCTCGCCTGCAGAAGGTCGCGCAGCGCTTCGAGCGCGACGCCGACGGCGCCGGCCGGCGGGCCCGGGTGGACGCCCTGCGCGAGCAGCGCAGCGCCACGCTGCGGCAACGACGGGAGACGAAGTCGGAGCGCACGATCACCCTGCGCGGACAACTGCAGCAGGCCCGGGTCCAGTTGTCCTACCTGGCGCGCACCCGCAGCGCTTCGATACGTACCACCCTGCAGGAGGACATCGCCAACTCGCCGCGCCGGGCGATGGGCGGCCTGGAAGCGGACGTGCGCGGTCGATGCGACGAAGCGGTCGGCGAGATCGGAGCAGCCGTCGACGCCAACCTCGCCGAGATCGCGCAGGGGGCCGGCGTGCCGTTGGACCTCCCGCCGTTCGAGCCGCCCACGGTCCCGCTCCCGCCCGTCCAACTCAAGTCGCGCCGCTTGGAGACCCGGCTGATGATGGTTTTCGGCGTGGTGTTCGGACTCGGCGTGGCGTTGACGCTGAGCCGGCTGCTCGCCGGTCTGGCCGGCCATCTGCATCCGGCGTACCTGGTGGCCGGGACCGTCGCGTGCGGCGCGCTCGGCTTGGCGATGACCGTCTGGGTGGTGCACATCCGGACCCTGCTCGGCGACCGTGCCGCCCTGGACCGCTGGGCGGGGGAGGCCACGTCGTCGCTGCGGTCCGTCCTGGAGCAACTGGTGGCCAGCCGGGTGCTGGTCGGCGAGTCGCTGCTGAGCACCGCGGCGACCGCGCGCGACGAGATGGAGAACTCCCGGGTGAATGATCAGGTCAGCGTGATCGACACCGAACTTCGCGAACACGCACTGGCCGCGGCCCGGGCCGCCGCCGCCCGGGATCGGGAGATGCCGACCGTGCAGGCCGCGCTCGACGCGGTGCGTGCGGAAGTCGGCGATCCGGGTGCCCGATAACACGGTTTGCCGTAGGGCGAAATGCTTCTGAATCGGTCTTGTGAGCAGTCTTATACCCGCCCAGCACTTTCCCTACAAGTGAAGCGCGATAATCTGTATAAGAAAGCGTTAAGTGTGAGCCGAGCCGCGCTGGCAATACCATTACCGACCAGCACCACGCAGCAGAATTCAGGAGAGTTCGATGACCTCAGCAACCGTCCCCGGTCTGGATACCGCGCCCACTAAACACAAGGGGCTGCTGTCCTGGGTGGAGGAGGTTGCCGAGCTCACCCAGCCCGACCGGGTGGTGTTCACCGACGGTTCCGACGAGGAGTTCAAGCGGCTCTCCGAACAGCTGGTCGAGGCCGGCACCTTCACCCGGCTCAACCCGGACCGGCACCCCAACTCGTTCCTGGCGCTGTCGGACCCGTCCGACGTCGCCCGCGTGGAGTCGCGCACGTTCATCTGCTCGGAGCGCGAAGTCGACGCCGGCCCCACCAACAACTGGAAAGACCCCGCCGAGATGCGGTCCCTCATGAAGGACCTCTACCGCGGATGTATGCGTGGCCGCACCATGTACGTGGTGCCGTTCTGCATGGGCCCGCTCGGCGCCGAGGACCCCAAGCTGGGTGTGGAGATCACCGACTCCGAGTACGTCGTGGTGTCGATGCGCACCATGACCCGGATGGGCAAGGCCGCGCTGGACAAGATCGGCGACGACGGCTTCTTCGTCAAGGCGCTGCACTCGGTCGGTGCGCCCCTCGAGGACGGCGCGAAAGACGTGCCGTGGCCGTGCAACGAGACCAAATACATCACCCACTTCCCCGAGACCCGCGAGATCTGGAGCTACGGGTCGGGCTACGGCGGCAACGCGCTGCTGGGTAAGAAGTGCTACTCGCTGCGCATCGCTTCGGCGATGGCCCACGACGAGGGCTGGCTGGCCGAGCACATGCTGATCCTCAAGCTGATCTCGCCGGAGAACAAGGCGTACTACTTCGCCGCGGCGTTCCCGTCGGCCTGCGGCAAGACCAACCTGGCGATGCTGCAGCCCACCATCCCGGGCTGGCGCGCTGAGACCCTGGGTGACGACATCGCCTGGATGCGGTTCGGCAAGGACGGCCGCCTCTACGCCGTCAACCCGGAGTTCGGCTTCTTCGGGGTGGCGCCGGGCACCAACTGGGACTCCAACCCCAACGCGATGCGCACCATCGAGGGTGGCAACACGGTATTCACCAACGTGGCGCTGACCGACGACGGTGATGTCTGGTGGGAGGGCCTGGAAGGCGACCCGCAGCACCTGACCGACTGGAAGGGCCGCGACTGGACTCCGGAGTCCACCGAAAAGGCCGCCCACCCGAACTCCCGTTACTGCACCCCGATGTCACAGTGCCCGATCCTGGCCCCGGAATGGGACGACCCGCAGGGTGTGCCGATCTCGGGCATCCTGTTCGGCGGCCGCCGTAAGACCACGGTGCCGCTGGTCACCGAGGCGCGCGACTGGCAGCACGGCGTGTTCATCGGCGCGACCCTGGGCAGCGAGCAGACCGCCGCGGCCGAGGGCAAGGTTGGCGCGGTGCGTCGCGACCCGATGGCCATGCTGCCGTTCCTGGGCTACAACGTGGGCGATTACATGGGCCACTGGATCAACCTCGGCAAGAACGCCGACGAGTCCAAGTTGCCGAAGGTGTTCTTCGTCAACTGGTTCCGCCGCGGCGACGACGGCCGCTTCCTGTGGCCGGGCTTCGGTGAGAACAGCCGGGTGCTGAAGTGGATCGTGGACCGCATCGAGCACAAGGCCGGCGGCAAGACCACGCCGATCGGCACGGTTCCCGCTGTCGAGGACCTGGACCTGGATGGCCTGGACGTCGAGGCCGCCGATGTCTCCGCCGCGCTGGCCGTCAACACCGACGAATGGCGCGAGGAACTGCCGTTGATCGAGGAGTGGCTGGAGTTCATCGGCGAGAAGCTCCCGACGGGTGTGAAGGACGAGTTCGACGCGCTCAAGGAGCGGCTGCGCGAAGCCGACTAGCTTCCCGCGAGCAGACGCAAAATCGCCCAATTCCGCTGGAATTCGGGCGATTTTGCGTCTGCTCGGCAGGGAGCACGGTCAGGGTATGAGGTTTGCCAAATGAAAAGTTTCGTTAGGCCAAACTCATTGATGCGAGTCTCTGAACAGCAAAAATAAGGACACCCTGGTCAAGAAAATCGTAGCCTCGCTAAGTTGCCAGACGAGGGCGGGCGGGCTAGCCTCGCGGACATGACCTTGCTCGCCGACCGGCGTCGGAGCCGCCCTGCGGCGGCAAAGACGACGGCGGACACGCTGGTTCGGTCCCTGCTCACCACCCTGTTGTTCATCGCGCCGGCGCTGGTGATCCGGTTCATCGGGCTGCATCCCGACCCGGTCGTCGCGCTCGTCGTCTATGGCGCTGCGGTCGTTGCCGCGAGTTTCCTGCTGGCCTGGGGAGCCGAGGCGGCGCAGGTCGACGTGTCCGGTGGGCTGGCGGTCGCGGTTCTGGCTCTGATCGCGGTGTTGCCGGAATACGCCGTCGACCTCTACTACGCCTACACCGCCGGATCCCACGCTGAATACACGCAGTACGCGGCGGCGAACATGACCGGCTCCAACCGGTTGCTGATGGGGCTGGGCTGGCCGGTGGTGGTGCTGCTGGGCGTGTGGACGACCCGCAAGATCAGCGGACGGCAAGTGGTGGGGCTCAGGCTCGAGCGCGGCAACCGCGTCGAACTCGGCTTCCTGCTGATCGCGGGTGTCGTCGCGTTCGTAGTGCCCGCCACCGGTCGCATCCCGATCACCTTGGGTGTGGTGCTGCTGGCCTGGTTCGGGTTCTATCTCTACCGGCTCAGCCGCGGGGACGTCGAGGAACCGGAGCTCGTCGGAACGGCCGCGGCGCTGGCCGCGCTGCCGCGGCGGGCCCGTCGCAGCGGCGTGATCGCGATGTTCGTGTTCGCGGCGGTGGTGATCCTGGTGTGCGCGCAACCGTTCGCAGAGAGCCTGATCGGGGCCGGTACCCGGCTGGGAATCGATCGGTTCCTGCTGGTGCAGTGGCTGGCGCCGCTGGCCTCGGAAGCGCCGGAGTTCGTGATCGCGATCATTTTCGCCGCCCGCGGCAAGGGCACGGTGGCCATCGCCACGCTGATCTCGTCGAAGGTCAATCAGTGGACGCTGCTGGTCGGTTCGCTGCCGATCGCTCACCTCGCCGGGGGCGGCGGGACCGCGCTGGTGTTGGACGGCAGGCAGGTCGAGGAGATGCTGCTGACCGCCACTCAGACGCTGATGGGGGTGGCGCTGATCCTGGCGCTGCGTTTTCACCGGCACCTGGCCTGGGCGCTGCTCGCGCTGTTCCTCGTGCAGTTCCCGATCACCTCGACCGAGGGTCGGCTGGTGCTGAGCGGTGTCTACGCCGCGGCGGCCGTGGTGGGCCTGATCGTGCACCGGCGCCATCTGCTGCCGACGCTGCGAGCGCCGTTCGCCGCGTGAGGCTCGGGTCGTACAGTCGGCCCCATGCAGATTCGACCGCACGCGCAAACCCACCCCGAGAAACCGGCCGTCATCCTGCACCCGTCGGGCACGGTGGTGACGTTCGGCGACCTCGAGGCACGTGCCAACCGGCTGGCACACCTGTTCCGGCAAGCGGGCCTGCGCGAGGGCGACGCGGTCGCGATCCTGATGGAGAACAACGAGCATCTGCACGCGGTGATGTGGGCGGCGCGGCGCAGCGGCTTGTACTACGTGCCGATCAACACCCACCTGACCGCGCCCGAGGCGGCCTACATCGTCGACAACAGCAGCGCCAAGGCGATCGTCGGCTCGGGGGCGCTGCACGAGGTCTGCGCGGGGCTGGCCGACCACCTGCCCGGCGGACTGCCGGAACTGCTGCTGATCGCCGACGGTTCGCTGCCGGACTGGCAGCGCTATCCCGAATGTGTTGCCGACCAACCGGATTCCCCGATCGCCGACGAGATCGAAGGCGACCTGCTGCAGTACTCCTCGGGCACCACCGGCCGGCCCAAAGGGATCAAACGCGAATTGCCGCACGTGCCGCCATCGGAGGCGCCGGGCATGATGTCGGCGCTGGTCGGGTTCTGGATGGACCCCGAGACGGTGTATCTGAGCCCGGCGCCGCTGTATCACACGGCGCCGTCGGTGTGGTCGATGACCGTGCAGGCCGCCGGCCTGACCACCGTGGTGATGGAGAAGTTCGACCCCGAGCAAACGCTGGCTGCCATCGAGCGGTACCGGGTGACGCACGGCCAGTTCGTGCCGGCGATGTTCGTCCGGATGCTCAAACTGCCGGAGCCCGTGCGTAATTCGTACGACCTGTCCAGCCTCAAGCGGGTGATGCACGCCGCCGCGCCGTGCCCGGTGGAGATCAAGAAGCAGATGATCGACTGGTGGGGGCCGATCGTCGACGAGTACTACGCGTCCTCGGAGGCGATCGGTTCGACGCTGATCACCGCCGAGGACTGGCTGGCCCATCCGGGTTCGGTCGGCAGGCCCATGACGGGCGCGTTGCACATCCTCGACGAGGACGGCAACGAACTGCCGCCCGGGCACGCCGGCGAGATCTACTTCGAGGGCGGGTACACCTTCGAATATCTCAACGACCCCGCCAAAACCGCCGGCTCACGGGACCAACACGGTTGGATGACCGTCGGCGACATCGGTTATCTCGACGACGAGGGCTATCTGTATCTGACCGACCGACGGCACCACATGATCATCTCCGGCGGGGTCAACATCTACCCGCAGGAGACCGAGAACCTCTTGGTGACTCACCCGAAGGTGCTGGACGCCGCGGTGTTCGGCGTTCCCGACGACGAGATGGGCCAACGGGTGATGGCCGCGGTGCAGACCGTCGACCCCGCCGACGCCACCGACGAGTTCGCCGAGGAACTCTCGAGCTGGCTTCGAGACCGGTTGTCCCACTTCAAATGTCCGCGAACGATCGCATTCGAGCAGGCGCTGCCGCGCACCGACACCGGCAAGCTGTACAAGAACGAACTGGTCGACAAGTACTCAGGCTGATCGATGATCCGGGTGATCGATCTGACCAGTGTGCCGGAGCGCGAAGCGCCGGTGCCGCCGGGCGTGATCGTCGCGCACGGCTCGGTGACCGACGAATTCTGGCTGCAGCAAGCAACTTTCACGCTGACCGAACAACCGTGCGCCGATCCGCGCACGGTCACCGTGGCGTCGATTGCCGACACCCTGACGCAGTTGACGCTGCGTTGCCGGCGTTGGCCGCACGCCAGCGCGGTGTGTGACGACGTACTGCGGTGCTTCGATCCGGCAGGTACGACGCTGGGCGGTGTGGTGACCGAGTCGCTGGCCTATTCGACACTGCAAGCCGGACCCGAATTCGCTCGCTGGCTTGCCGAACGCGGCCCCGCTCGGATGCCAGAACTCCCCGATCCGGTTGCGGCGCAACGCGACGGCGACACCCTGCGGATCGACTTCAACCGCCCGCAACGGCACAATGCCTTCTCCACCGACGCCCGCGCCGCGCTGCTCGAAGTGCTGGCGGTGGCGCAGCTGGATCCGTCGGTGGCCGGAATCGTGTTGGGCGGCAACGGACCGTCGTTCTGCAGCGGCGGTGATCTCGCCGAATTCGGCACCTTCGCCGACCCGGCCAGCGCTCACCTGGCCCGCACCCGGCACAGCCCGGCGTTGGTGCTCGACGAGCTGACCGGCCGGCTTGGGCGGGCCTGCCGCGCCGAGGTGCACGGTCAGGTGCTCGGCAGCGGACTGGAGATGGCCGCATTCTGCGGATGGGTTGCGGCCGAACCTGATTCGGTGTTCGGACTACCCGAACTGAGCCTGGGGCTGATTCCCGGCGCCGGCGGAACGGTGAGCGTCACCCGGCGCATCGGCCGTTGGCGCACCGCCTATCTGGTGCTATCCGGTCAGACGATTGACGCCGAAACCGCGCTGGCGTGGGGGTTGATCGACGCGATCAACGCTCAGTAGCCGTAGGTGGTGTACGTGGTGTGGATGCTGTGGTCGACCGATGAGATGGCCGCCGCAAAGACGAGGAACCACAAGAGAATGAAGATCAGATAGCTGGCGGCACCGGTGACCGCGCCGATGATCGCCCACTTCTTGGCGCTGGCCGCGGCGGCGTAGGCCTCGGCCTGCCGGCCTTGCGCCCACAGCCCGGACACCTTGGTGGAGTAGACGATCGAGACGATCCCGAACGGGATGCAGCACAGCACGGTGCTCAGCACCGCCCAGACCAGATAGTTGTCCGGCTGGGCCCCGTAGCCGGGCTGCCCGCCGAACTGGGGTTGCTGACCGGGCCAACCCGGGGAGGCGCCGTACGGATCTGACGGATAGCTCATGGCGATTGCCTTCCCTGGATGTCCGAAGTCAGGCAAATATACAGCACCACAGCGCGTTCGCCGGGCCTATCCGCCTCAAATTCCGCCCCGGGCAACGAGCTGCGCGGCGATGACGTTGCGCTGAATCTCGTTGGTCCCCTCACCCACGATCATCAACGGCGCGTCCCGGAAGTAGCGTTCCACGTCGTACTCGGTGGAATAGCCGTAACCGCCATGGATTCGCACCGCGTTCAACGCGATCTCCATCGCCACCTCCGAGGCGAACAGCTTGGCCATGCCGGCCTCCATGTCGCAGCGCTGCCCGCTGTCGTAACGTTCGGCGGCGTAACGGGTCAACTGGCGGGCGGCGGTGAGTTTGGTTGCCATGTCGGCCAAATAGTTGCCGACGGATTGATGCTTCCAGATCGGCTGACCGAAACTCTCCCGTTGCTGGGCGTAGGCGAGCGCATCCTCCAAGGCCGCGGTCGCCACACCCAGCGCACGGGCCGCCACCTGGATGCGACCTGTCTCGAGCCCCTTCATCATCTGCGAAAAGCCTTCGCCCGGAACGCCGCCCAGCACCGCGGAGGCCGGCAGCCGGAAGTCGTCGAAGGAAAGTTCGCACGACTCGACGCCCTTGTAACCCAATTTGGGTAGGTCCCGGGACACCGTCAGTCCCGGTCCGTGCTCGACCAGCAACACCGAGATGCCTTTGTGCCGCGGCGTTGCGCTGGGGTCGGTCTTGGCCAGCAGCGCGATCAACCCGGACCGGCGCGCATTGGAGATCCAGGTCTTGGCGCCGTTGACCACCAATTCCGTTGTGCCGTCGGGCAACGCGGTGGTGCTCATGTTCTGCAGGTCGGAACCACCGCCCGGCTCGGTCAGCGCCATGGTGGCCCGCAGCTCACCGGTTGCCATCGGCGGCAGGAACTTTCGTTTCTGCTCCGCGGTGCCGAACAGTGTGAGCAGCTTGGCGACCACGGTATGGCCGCCCATCGCGCCGGCCAGGCTCATCCAGCCGCGCGCCAACTCCTGGGTGACCTGCACATAACACGGCATCGACACCGGCGAGCCGCCGTACTCCTCGTCGATCGCCAGACCGTAGATGCCGATGCGTTTCATCTGCTCGATCCACGCCTCCGGATAGGTGTTGGCGTGTTCGACCTCACGCACCGTGGGTTTCACGTCGCGGTCGACGAAAGCGCGCACGGTGGCGACCAGCATGGCTTCTTCGTCGTCCAGGTCAGCGCCCAGGTCGTTGGATTCCCGGCTCATCACTACCGCCCTCCCGCGTGCACATTCGGTTTCCCAGCCTGCCAGCATGGGGCTTTGTGACTTACGGGTATGCGGGCATCCGGGCGGGCGGGGCCTACTTCGACGACCTCTCGGTGGGCCAGGTGTTCGACTGGGCGCCTTCGGTGACGCTGACGGCCGGGCTGGCGGGCGCCCATCAGGCGATCGTGGGGGACCGGCTGCGGCTCTCGCTGGACAGCTCGCTGTGCACCGCGGTGACCGGCGCACCGGCCGCACTGGCGCACCCGGGCCTGGTGTGCAACGTGGCGATCGGCCAGTCGACGCTGGCGACCCAGCGCGTCAAAGCCAACCTGTTCTACCGCGGGCTGACGTTCCACCGTTTCCCGGTGATCGGCGACACCATCTACACCCGCACCGAGGTGGTCGGGTTGCGCGCCAACGCCGCCAAGCCCGGCCGGGCCCCCACCGGTCTGGCGGCGCTGCGGATGACCACCATCGACCAGGCCGACCAGTTGGTTCTGGACTTCTACCGCTGCGCGATGCTGCCGGCCGGCCCGGACTGGCAGGGCACCGACCGGGCCGACGACCTGTCTGCCATCGGCGCCGACGCGGTGCTCCCGGTGGCCGCGCCCACCGAGGATTGGGACGGCGAGGCCTTCCGGCGGCGCGTACCGGGACCGCATTTCGACCCCGCGTTGGCGGGTGCGGTACTGCACAGCACCGCCGACGTGGTGACAAGCGCGCCCGAGTTGGCCCGCCTGACGCTCAATGTCGCTGCGGTACACCATGATTCGCGGGTCGGCGGGCAGCGGCTGGTCTACGGCGGGCACACCATCGCGTTGGCGTTCGCGCAGGCCAACCGGTTGCTGCCGAACCTGGCGACGGTGCTGGGCTGGGAGTCCTGTGACCACACCGGGCCGGTGTGGGAGGGGGACACGCTCTACAGCGAGCTGCACGTCGAATCCGCCGAGCCGAGGCCCAATGGCGGCGTGCTGGGGTTGCGGTCGCTGGTCTACGCCGTCGCCGGCTCGGGGGAGCAGGACCGGCAGGTACTGGATTGGCGTTGGCGCGCACTGCAGTTCTGACTGGATAGCAGGCCGACCGCCAAGCCACGCTGCTGGACCCGGCGGTCGGCCTGCTCGTCTATCAGGTGCCGGCCTTGCCCGCGGTGCCGTTGCCGCCCTTGCCGCCCGCGACGCCGGCGATCCCGGTGCCCGTCGCGGCGCCACCAGTCCCGCCGTTGCCGCCGGTGCCGGCGGCGCCGCCATTGCCGACGCTGCCCTTACCGCCCGCGGTGCCGCCCGACCCGCCGCTACCGGCGTTGCCGCCGTCGCCGCCGCTGCCGCCGTTGGGGCCCGTGCCGCCGTTGCCGCCGTTGCCGTTGACGCCGCCACCGCTGCCGCCCGCGCCGCCGGTGCCGACCGCGCTGCCGCCCGCACCACCGGTGCCGCCGTTGCCGCCCTTACCGCCGGTGCCGCCCGCCCCGGCGCTGCCGCCGGTTCCGCCTGCTGCGCCGGCGCCGCCCTTGCCACCGGTGCCGCCGTCGCCGCCCTTACCGCCGTCGGGGACGGCGGCGGTTCCCTGCGCACCGGCCCCGCCGGCACCCGGCGTGCCGCCGCCACCGCCGCTGCCGCCGTTGCCGCCCAGACCGCCCGCGCCGGTGGTCCCGCCGCCGGCGCCGCCGGTGCCCGCGGCGCCACCGGCACCGCCGATCCCGCCGTCGCCACCCTTGCCGCCGGCACCGGCGTTGACGTTGATGTCACCGGTCGCCCCGGCGCCGCCCGCCCCGGCCTTGCCGCCGGTGCCGCCGTTACCGCCCTTGCCACCTGCGCCGTCGGTGCCCGCGGTGCCCAGGGTGACCGATCCGGCCTTGCCGCCTGCGCCGCCGTTGCCCCCGGCGCCGCCGCTGGCGCCGTTGCCGCCGTTGGTGCCGGCGCCGTTGTTCACGCCCACCGTGCCGGTGGTGCCGTTGACACCGGCGCCACCGGTGCCGCCGTTGGCGCCGTTTCCGCCGGTACCGCCATTGCCGGCGTTGCCGGAGATCGAACCGCCGTTGCCGCCGTCACCGCCGATGCCGCCCGACCTGCCGTTGCCGCCGACAAGGCCCGTCCCGCCGGTCGCGCCGACGAAGCCGTTGCCGCCGGCACCGCCGTGACCGCCGTTGCCGTAGGTGCCGCCGTTACCGCCGTTACCGCCGTTGCCGCCACTGGCCCCCGCCGTGCTGGTCTGGGTGAACCCGGCGCCACCAGCGCCGCCGTTGCCGACCGCGCCGACCGGCGCCGCGCCGTTGGCGCCGTTGCTGCCGGTGCTGCCGGTGCCACCGCTGTTGGTGCCGCCGGTGCCGCCCTTGCCCACGATGGCGTTGCCGCCGTCGCCGCCCTTGCCGCCGTGCGGGTTGGTGGCCGTGCCGGCCGCGCCCGCGCCGCCGTCACCCGGGGTGCCGGCCTTGCCGCCGTTGCCGGCGTTGCCGCCGTTGCCGTCGGCCCCGGCGATCCCGCCCGGCGCACTGCCGCCGAGACCGGCGTTGCCGCCGTTGCCGCCGTTGCCACCGGTGCCGCCGTTGCCGCCGTTCTGTCCGGCCCCGTTGTTGGTTCCGGCCACTCCGGCCGCACCGTTCACGCCGGCCCCGCCGTCGCCGCCGGTGGCGCCGGTGCCGCCGTTGCCGCCTTTGCCGCCGTTGCCGGAGACCGAGCCGCCGGCGCCGCCCTTGCCGCCGTGACCTCCGGCCCCGCCGTGCATGCCGTCGGTGCCGCTGGCGCCGGCCCCGGATCCGGCGTTGCCCGCCGTGCCGGCCGAACCGTTGCCGCCGTTGCCGCCGGCCCCGCCGTTGCCGTGGCTGCCGGCGTTGCCGCCGGCTCCGCCGTTGCCGCCCGCGGTGCCCGGGTTGGCGGCGGTCTGGCTGTAGCCGTTGCCGCCGCTGCCGCCGTTGCCGACCGCACCGCCGGCGATGGCGCCATTGGTACCCGGCGTGCCGGGCTGGGTGCCGGAGGTGCCTGCGGTGCCACCCTTGCCTGCGGTCTCGTTGCCACCGTTGCCGCCGACGCCGCCGTCGGGGTTGGTCACGGTGCCGTTCGCGCCGTTGCCGCCGTCGCCCGGGGTGCCGGCCTTGCCGCCGTTGCCGCCGTTGCCGCCGATTCCGTCGATACCGTCCAGACCCTTACCGGGGGTGGCCTTGCCGCCGACGCCGCCGTTGCCGCCGTTGCCGCCGGCGCCGCCGGCGCCGCCGTTGCCGCCGTTCTCGCCGCCGCCGACGCCGGTGCCGTACTGGTCGACGTCCGCGACCCCGTTGAGCCCGGACTTGCCGTTGCCGCCGGCGCTGCCGTTGGCGCCGTTACCGCCGGCGCCGCCCTTGCCGCCGTCACCGGAGATCGAGCCGCCCTGGCCGCCTGCGCCGCCGTTACCGCCGTTGCCGCCGGCGCGACCGTCGACACCGGAGTCGCCGGGGCTGGTGGCGTTGGCGCCGGCGATGTTGTCGACGCCGTTGCCGCCGGCGCCGCCGTTCCCGCCGTTGCCGATGGTGCCGGCGTTACCGCCGTTGCCGCCGTTGCCGCCGCTGGAGCCCTTGGTCAGCGGGTTGTAGCCCGCCCCGCCCTGGCCGCCGTTGCCGGCCGGGCCGACCACCGACGCGCCGTCGGTGCCGGCGGTGCCGCTGGTCAGGCCGACGCCCGCGGCGCCGCCCTTGCCGGCGATGCCGGCGTCGCCACCGTCGCCACCGTTGCCGCCGTTGGGGTTGGTGACGGTGCCGTTGGCGCCGGCGCCGCCGTTGCCCGGGGTACCGGCCTTGCCGCCGTTGGCGCCGTTGCCGCCGTTGCCGTCGATGCCCTTGGTGCCGGTGCCGAGCAGGTTGCCGGCCTTGCCGCCGTTGCCGCCGGCACCGCCGTCGCCGCCGTTGCCGCCGTCGCCACCGCCACCGCCGGCGCCGTTGTTGACTCCCTGCAGACCGGCCTTGCCCTGCACGCCGTTGCCGCCCTTGCCGCCGGTCGCGCCGTTGCCGCCGTTGCCGCCGTTGCCGGAGTTGCCGGAGATCGAGCCGCTGTCGCCGCCGTTGCCGCCCAGGCCGCCGGAGCCGCCGGTCTGGCCGCTGGTGCCGCTCTGGCCGAGCGCCGTGCCGTTCACGCCCGCGGTGCCCGCGGTCCCGTTGCCGCCGTTGCCGCCGTTGCCGCCATTGCCGATCTGGCCCGCGGCGCCGCCGTTACCGCCATTGCCGCCGTTGGTTCCCGGCGTGGTCGGGTTGAAGCCGTTACCGCCGTTGCCGCCGTTGCCGCCGGTCCCGACGGGCACGCCGCCGGCCTTGCCGTCGGCGCCGGTAGTGGACCCGGTGCCGCCGGCGCCGAGACCCCCCGCGGCACCGAGCACGCCGCCGTCACCGCCGTGGCCGCCATTGGGGTTGCCGGCCGTGCCGTCGGCGCCGTTGCCGCCGTTGCCGCCGATGCCCTGGTTGCCGCCGTTGCCGCCGACGCCACCGGCACCTTGGCTGTAACCGGGGACGCTGGGCGCTCCGCCGGCGCCACCCTTGCCGCCTCCGGCGCCGTTGCCGCCGGTACCGCCGTCGCCGCCGTCGCCGCCGTTGATGCCGCCGGCGCCGTTGCCGCCGGTACCGCCGTCGCCGCCGTTGCCACCGGCGCCACCGACTCCGCCGTCACCGGCGATCGTGCCGCCCTTGCCGCCGGTACCGCCGTCGCCGCCGGCGCTGGCGTTGCCGCCGCTGCTGCCGTTGGCGCCGGGCGCGGCACCGTTTGCGCCGGTCGAACCCTTGGCCCCGTTGCCGCCCTTGCCGCCGGCGCCGCCCTCGCCGTACTGCCCGGCGTTGCCGCCGACCCCGCCGTTGCCGCCGGCCTTGGTCGGGTCGTCGGAGTTCCAGCCGGCACCGCCCACGCCGCCGTCGCCGGCCAGGTCGGTCGGGATGCTGCCGCTGCTGCCGTTGGCGCCCGGCGTCGAACCGGTGCCGCCGGTGCCGCCGCTGCCGCCCGCCCCGGGGTTGGCGCCGTTGCCGCCGGCCCCACCGTTCGGGTTGGCCTTGGTGCCGGCCGCGCCGGTGCCGCCGACGCCGCTCACCCCGCCGTTGCCGCCGTCGCCGGCGTTGCCACCGGTGCCGACGGTGCCGTTGGTGACCAAGCCGGCGGCGCCGCCGTTGGCGCCCTTGCCGCCGGTGCCGCCGTTGCCGGCGTTGCCACCCTTGCCGCCGTTGACGCTGAAGTCGCCGGTGCCGCCCTTGCCGCCGACGCCGCCGGCTCCACCGTCACCGCCGTTGCCGCCGTTGCCGCTGTTGCCCTGGATCGTGCCGCCGTTGCCGCCCTTGCCCGCGGCGCCGCCGGTGCCGCCGGTGCCGCCGACGCCGCCGTCCTGGCCCGGGCCGCCGGTGCTGCCGGTCACGCCGGTGCCGCCGGTGTAGCCGTCGCCGCCGTTACCGCCGTTGCCGTACGCGCCGGCGTTGCCGCCGTTGCCGCCGGCGTAGCCGGTCTGGCCGGCGCCGGGGACGCCGAACGCGTCGCCGCCGTCACCGCCGTGACCGGTCGCCGTGGTGGGCGTGGTGCCGGGCGTCCCGTTGGTGCCCGACCCGCCCGGCCCGTTCCCGGCGGTGCCGTTGGTGCCACCGGCACCGGGGTTGCTGCCCTGGCCGCCGTCGCCGCCGCCGAGGAAGCCGTCGCCACCCTTGCCGCCGGCCGCTCCCAGACCGCCGTTGCCGCCGTTGCCGCCGTTGCCGCCGAGGCCCGCGGCGGTGTTCGCGCCGTTGCCGCCGGTGCCGCCGGCCGAGCCGTTGCCGGCGTTGCCACCCGCGCCGCCGTGGCCGTTGAGGGCACCGCTCTTGCCGCCGTCACCGCCGGCCCCGCCATTGCCACCGGCTTTGCCGTCGGTGCCGTTCGGGTCGGTGCTGGTGCCGTTGGTGCCGTTCTGCCCGGTCGCGCCTTGGCCGCCGTTACCGCCGGCGCCGCCGTCGCCGTACAGGCCGCCGTCACCGCCGGCGCCACCCTTGCCGCCGTTGGCACCCGGGACGGTGGCGTTGTAGCCGTCACCGCCCTGGCCGCCGTTACCGCCGACGTTGACCGGGGTGGAGCCGTTGGCCCCGTTGCTGCCCTTGGCCCCGGTGCCGGTGCCGCTGCCGTTGGCGCCGCCGCTGCCGCCGGCGCCGCCGGCCGACCCGCTGCCCGGGTCGCCGCCCTTGCCGCCCTTGCCGCCGTCGGGGTTGGCAGCGGTACCGGCGGCGCCGTCGCCACCGTTGCCCTGGGTTCCGCCGTTACCGCCGTTACCGGCGTTGCCACCGGCCGCGCCGGCGCCCGCGACGCCCTTGGTCGCCGTGCCACCCGCGCCGCCGGCGCCGCCTGCGCCGCCGGTACCGCCGGTGCCGCCGTCGCCGCCGTTCTGTCCGCCGCCGACGCCGGTGCCGTAGTAGTCCTTGTTCGGGACGCCGTCGTCGCCGTTGGTGCCGTTACCGCCGTTGCCGCCGCTGCCGGCGTTGCCGCCCTTGCCACCGGCGCCGCCGTCACCGATGGTCGTGCCGCCGGCGCCGCCGGCTCCACCCTGGCCGCCGGCGCCGCCGTTGCCGCCGTTGCTGCCGTCGGAGCCGGTGTTGCCGTTGTTGACGCCATTGGCTCCGTTGGAGCCGGCACCGCCGGCGCCGCCGTTGCCGCCGTTGCCGTTGGTGCCGCCGCTGCCGCCCTTACCGCCGGCACCGCCGGCCAGGCCGTTGCCGTTGGCGTCGGTGGCGTTGGGCGCCCAGCTGTGGCCGACGCCGCCGTTGCCGCCGTTGCCGGACGGGCCGATGAAGCTGGCGCCGGCCTTGCCGTTCAGGCCGCTCGCGTCGCCGGCACCGTCCACGCCGCCGATGCCCCCGGCACCCGCCTTGCCGACATTGCCCGCGTTGCCGCCGTCGCCGCCGGCGGTGGCGCCGGAGATGCCGGCCGCGCCGTTCCCACCGCTGCCCGAACCACCCGCGGCACCGCCGTTACCCGCATTGCCGCCGTCACCGATGACGCCCTTGACACCGAACGGACCCGCGTTTCCGCCCGCGCCGCCGGCACCGCCGCCGCCGCCGACACCACCGTCGCCGCCGTTGCCACCGTGCTGGCCGGCGCCGACGCCGTTGCCGTACTCGTCGACGCCGGACACGCCGTCGCCGCCGCCGTGGCCCAGGCCGCCCTTGCCGCCGTCGGCCCCGGCGCCGCCCTTGCCGCCGGACCCGCCGTCGCCCAGCTGGCTGCCGGCGTCACCACCGGCGCCGCCCTTGCCGCCGGTACCACCGGCCTGGCCGGTGCCGCCGTTATCGCCGTCGCTGACGCCGTTCTGGCCGACCGCGCCCGCCACACCGTTGCCGCCGGCGCCGCCGTTGCCGCCGCTGCCGTAGTTGCCGCCCTTGCCACCGGCGCCGCCGTCACCACCGTTGGCGCCGGTAGCGGTCGAGGTGAACCCGGCTCCGCCGTCGCCGCCGTTGCCGACCGGGGTGATGGGCAGGGCGCCGTCGACGCCGTACTTGCCGAAGCCGACGCCGTTGCCGTTGCTGCCGCCCTCGCCGCCGGCGCCCACGCCACCGGCGTTACCGCCGTTACCGCCGGCCCCACCGGTGGGGTTGGTGGAGGTGCCGGCCGCGCCCGCGCCGCCGTCACCCGGAGTGCCCGAGTCGCCACCGTTACCGGCGTTGCCGCCGGCACCGGAGGTACCCGCGATGCCCTTGGTCGAGTTGCCGCCGAGGCCGCCGTTGCCGCCGCTGCCACCCTTGGCGCCGCTGCCGGCGTTCCCACCGTTCTGACCGGCGCCGATGCCGTTGCCGTACTTGTCCTGCCCGGCCACACCGGCGTTGCCGTTCTGGCCGTCGCCACCATCGCCGCCGTCGGCGCCGTTACCGCCGGCACCGCCGGCGCCACCGTTGCCGGCATTCACACCGGCCTTGCCGCCGCGGCCGCCGTCACCGCCGGACCCGCCGACCTGCGCGTTGCCGCCGTCGCCGCCGGCTTTGCTCGCGTCGACGCCGTCGTTGCCGGCCACGCCGTTGCCGCCCTTACCGCCGGCGCCGCCGTTGCCGTAGTTGCCGCCGTCGCCGCCGGCGCCACCGTCGCCGCCGCTGGCGCCCGCAGCCTGCGGGCTGAACCCGCTACCGCCGCTACCGCCGTTGCCGACGATGCCGGTGATCCCCGCACCGTTGGCGCCACTTGCCGCCGTGCCGCCGCCGCCGTTGGTGCCGCCGGCGCCGCCCTTGCCGATGGCGCCGGCGTTGCCGCCGTTACCGCCGTTGCCGCCGTTGACGTTGGTGCTGGTGCCTGCCGCGCCGTTGCCGCCGTTGCCGGGTGTGCCGGCGTTGCCGCCCTTGCCGCCGATGCCGCCGGTGCCGTTGGTGCCCGCGCTGGCGCCGGAGCCGCCAGCCGCGCCGCCCGTGCCGCCCGCGCCACCGGCGCCACCGGTGCCGCCGTTGCCGCCGTCGCCGCCGGCCTGGCCGCCGCCGATGCCGTTGTTGTAGTTGTTCGCGTCGCTGACGCCGTTGGCGCCGGTGAAGCCGGTACCACCGTTGCCTGCCGCGCCGCCGGTGCCACCGTTGCTGGCGTTGCCGCCGCCGCCGTTGGTGCCGGCGGTGCCGCCGGTGCCGGAACCGGCCGCGCCGCCGGTGCCGCCCTTGCCGCCGTTGCCGCCCTTGCCGCCGGCACCACCTTCGCCGCCGGCGTAACCGGCGCCGTTGTTGGTGTTCGAGGTGCCGTTGGCGCCGGCCGCGCCGCTGCCGCCATTGCCGGCGGTGCCGGCGTTGCCACCCTTGCCGGCGTTGCCGCCGCTGCCCGCGGTGCCCGCGGCAGCGCCTCCGTTGGCCACTCCCGCGGCGCCGCCGGCGCCGCCGCTGCCGCCAGCGCCGCCGCTGCCCGCGTTACCACCGGCGGTTCCGGCGCCGCCGACCCCGGCGGTGGCGACTCCGTTGCTGCCGTCTATGCCGCTACCGCCGTTGCCGCCGGTGCCACCCGTACCGCCTGCGCCGCCGTTGCCGCCTTTGAAGCCTGCGCCGAAGCCTTTGCCGCCAGCACCGCCGGCGCCGCCCGTTCCGCCGGCCGTGCCGTCGGCGCCGTGCGGGTTGAGGGCGTTGGTCCCGTTGCTGCCGATCGTGCCGGCCAGGCCGGCGCCGCCGTTGCCGCCGTTGCCGCCGCTGGCACCGGTACCGGTTGCGCCCGTGCCACCGGCGGTGCCGCCGGTACCGCCGGTACCTGCGCTGCCCCCGGTGCCGCCCGAGCCGGCCGCGCCGGCGTTACCGCCGGCGCCACCCGCACCGCCGTCCGGGTTGCCCAGGGTGCCGGCCACGCCGTTGCCGCCGTTGCCGGCCGCACCGGAGTTACCGCCCTTGCCGCCGGCGCCACCGTTGCCGTTGGCCCCTGCGGTGCCGCCGGTGCCGCCGGTGCCCGCGGCACCGCCGTTGCCACCGGTTCCGCCGGCGCCGCCCTTGCCGCCTGCGCCGCCGTCGCCGCCTGCGGTGCCCGCGCCCGCGTTGACTCCGGTCTGTCCGGCAGCGCCGCTGACGCCGTTGCCGCCGGAACCGGCCAATCCGCCGGCGCCGCCGCTGCTGGCCGCGCCGCCGTTGCCGTTGGTTCCGGCGATCGCTCCGGCACCGCCGGCCGCGCCGCCGTTGCCGCCCTTGCCGCCGTTGCCGCCGGTACCGCCGGCGCCGCCGCCACCGCCGGTGTATCCAGCGCCGTTGTTGATCCCCGCGGTGCCGTTGGCGCCACTGGCGCCGACCCCGCCGGCCCCGGCGTTGCCCGCCGCGCCACCATTACCGGCCGCGCCGCCATTGCCCGCGGCGCCCTTGGTGATGCCGGCGGTGGCTGCGCCCGCGGCGCCGCCGTTGCCGCCCGCGCCGCCGTTGCCGCCGTGGCCGGCGTTGCCGCCGGCACCGCCCGCGTTGCCCGCACCCGCGGTCATCGTTCCGGTCGCGCCGTTGAGCCCCGAGCCGCCCTTGCCGCCGACGCCGCCCTGACCGCCGGCGCCGCCGGCGCCCGTGGTCGTACCGGTGCCGCTGGCGGTGCCGCCCTCGCCGCCGTTGCCGCCCTTGCCGCCGGCGGTTCCGTTGGTGCCGCTGTCACCGGGGTTGATTCCGTTGTCGCCGTTGGTGCCTGCTGCGCCGTTGCCGCCGGCGCCGCCGTCGCCGCCGTTGGCGCCCAGACCGTTGAGTCCGCCCTTGCCGGTGCCGGCGGGTCCGGTGCCCGCGGTGCCGCCGACCCCGACCGTGCCGGCGTTGCCGCCCTTGCCGCCCGCGCCGCCGTCGATGAACGTGCTGGTGCCCTCGGCGCCGCGGCCGCCGTCACCGGCGGTGCCGGCGTTACCGCCCTGGCCGCCGTCGCCACCGACACCGCTCAGACCCTTGCTGGCCCCGGCGCCCCCGGCGTTACCGCCGGTGCCCCCGGCACCACCGGCGCCGCCCTTACCGCCGGCGCCGCCGCTACCACCGGTGCCACCGGCCCCGGCGTTGGTGCCGGCCTGACCGATCGCGCCGTCGACCCCGGCCCCACCGGACCCGGCCGCCCCACCGGCACCACCGCTGCTGGCATTACCACCGTTGCCGTTGGCGCCGGCCACCCCGCCGGCACCGGCACCGGCCAGGCCAGCGACCCCACCGGCACCGCCGTTGGCGCCCTGACCGCCGGCGCCGCCGTCACCACCGGCAAACCCGGAGTCACCGCTGTTGATGCCGTGGTTGCCGGCCGCACCGATACCGCCCTTGCCCGCCGCACCGGCGTGACCACCGGCCCCGGCGTCCCCGCCGGACCCGGCCTTGGCCGCCGCGCCGCCGACCCCGCTGGCCCCGGCGTCACCGCCCTTACCGCCGGCCCCGCCTTCACCGCCGGCCCCGGCGTTGCCGCCGGCCTGCCCGGACTGTCCGTCTCCTGCGGTCGCCACGCCGTTGGCGCCGTCGCGGCCGCTGCCGCCGGCACCACCGACACCGCCCTTACCGCCGGCCCCGCCGTCACCACCGACGGTGCCCGTCCCGCTGGCCGAGCCACCAGCACCACCAGCGCCACCGGCCCCGCCCTTGGCTCCGGCCGTGCCATGCTCGCCGGAGTTCAGACCATCCTTGCCCGCCGCACCGGCCGCACCATGACCACCGGCACCACCATCACCACCATCAGCACCAACACCCGCGACACCGCCCGCGCCGGATCCTCCCGGACCGCTGCCGGCCTTGCCGCCGGCCCCGACGGCACCGGCGTCGCCGCCCTTGCCGCCCGCGCCGCCATCGACGTAAGTGCTGGTGCCGTCGGCGCCACGGCCGCCGTTGCCGGCGGCACCGGCGTTACCGCCCTTGCCGCCGTTGCCGCCCTGACCGTTCGTGCCGGCGTTCGCGCCCGGGCCCCCGGCTTGCCCGCCGGTGCCACCGGCGCCGCCGTCGCCGCCCTTGCCGCCGGCCCCGCCGTTGCCACCGGCGGTGCCCGCGCCCGCGTTCACCCCGGCCTGACCGACGGCGCCGTCGACCCCGGCACCGCCCGAGCCCGCCGCGCCGCCGGCGCCACCGTTGCTCGCGTTGCCACCGGTGCCGTTGGCACCGTTGCCGCCGCCGATTCCGGCACCGGCCGATCCGCCGACACCGCCCTTGCCGCCGTCGGCGCCGGCTCCACCTTTGCCGCCGTTGCCGCCGGCGTAGCCCGAATCACCGGCGTTCACGCCGCTGCGGCCGTCTGCTCCGGCTCCACCGGCCCCGGCGGTGCCCGCCGCGCCGCCGTTTCCGGCCGCGCCACCACTGCCGGAGTTGCCGGCCACCGCACCACCGGTGCCGCCACCGGCGTCACCGCCGGTCCCGCCGTTTCCGCCGGCGCCACCGGCTCCGGCGTTACCGCCCGCCTGCCCGGCCTCGCCGGCGCCCAGCGTCGCCTTTCCATCAGCTCCGGCGATGCCGGAGCCGCCCTTGCCGCCGACGCCGCCCTGACCACCGGCGCCGCCGTTACCGCCCTTGGCGCCCACGCCGGTGCCCGTACCACCGGCACCGCCGGAGCCGCCGTTGCCGCCCCTGGTGCCGGCAGTGCCGTCGGCGCCCGCACCGATTCCGTTGTCGCCGTTGGTGCCTGCTGCGCCGTTG
>NZ_JCALCN010000036.1:0-37943 GCF_059812345.1 Mycobacterium sp. NGS59 | reverse complement strand
GGCTCATCCACAGGTTCTGATCATTGCTCACCGCGGCGGCGTGCCGGGTTCACGGCGACGACCGGCGCGCGTAGCTAACCTGCCCACCTGGGCCGCCATGGGCCCGCAGACGTGTTGCAGGGTCATCGCCCCCCGGGGTTCGGACGCGCGGGTAATCCGCACATGTCAGCGGGGTATCTGGGGCGGCTACAGGGCGCGGAGCTTGTCGCGCTTCTCTTTCGGTAGGGGATTCGGCGGCGTGACCGTGTAGCCAAGTTCTTCAAGGGTGGTGGCGGCCTCAGTCGGCGCGTCGCGGACAACCGTTGCAACTTGTGTCCGACGCCAAATCTCTCGCGCTTCGGCAAGCGCCTGCCTCGCGGCTTTCACGGAACCGACTGGTTGCACGCCAAACTCTTCGATGAGCATTTCAAGGACATCCTCAAGAGCTGGCCGAAATCGTGGTCCGCCAACCGGGAAATGGAGAGCATCGAGTTTGACCGCCTTGCGCCCCCGCGCACGCGCCTTGGCTCGCTTCGTGCTCTCGCCGCACTCGGCCATCGCTTTCGCGATTTCGTCGTGGGTTCCATGGAACTGAATATGTGCGCTGGGAAGGCTTTTCGTGATGTTGCGGTCGAACTCGTATCGGAACAGAGGTTGGCGGCCGTCCGGCTCGACGAACACGTGAATTTTGGATTGGTCGATGGCCATGTACTGGTTGTGGCCGTCGTAGATGCACCTGTAGTCAACGCTCAACCGAGGATAGGGCCGTTCTTGTCGCAGAGAATGATGCCGCTCGCGGGCTCCTGGCGGACACGAAAAGCGTCGGCGTCTTTGAGGGCTACCGCCAGAAAGGCCGAACAATTCGCCCCGACGACGGCGCGGGTGGTGATTGTCAGATCGTTGGCGAACTGCTCTGCCTGATCTTCGAGCGATGCCGTCACTTGTCGGCGGCGGCTCGCTCAAGCAAGAACTCAAGGCCTTGGATGTCTGCGAGGACGCCTCGTTGGTGGGCATCCAGATCCCATGCGTCACCACGGCGCTCTAGCTCGTCGCGGGTCATGCCGACTCCGGCCAGCAGTTCGTCAATCTCTCCGCGTGCTTCCTCAGAGGTCACCATATGTACCTGCGCGTCGCGCCTACCAGCTACTGCGGTCATCAGGGCCCCTACTGTGGATAATTCTGTGGATAACTTGTGAGCTATCCCATCAATGTTGTGTATACCCCGAGGGTACGACAGACATATCGGGAGCAGGGCTGACCCGCGGAAGTACCGCATGTTGCAAGCCGCCCGTTGGGTTTACCGCCGTTGGGATCGGTCTCTCGCCGATCGCCAGCGCCGACGACACCGCAGGCGACACGAACGCCGTCGACACCGCGTCGAGACGTTCGGCCCCTGCGGCAGCGTCAAGGACGACGACGAGTTGTGGGCCAGCGTCAAGCACGTCAGCCCCATCCTCAAGGAAGGTGCCCCTCGATGTGCAGTTCCCCTATCACGATCGGTTGCTCGGTCGGGCGGTGCGCCACGGCTCGGACGATCACAAGAAGAACACCGACCTGCTGGTGATTCCGACGTCCCGGCAGACCGGCGTGGGGATCAACTGCCAGGACGGCCGCACCCGCGGGCAGCTGCACATCCACCTAGCGCCGCTGTACGGTCCGGCGCGGGCCGACATCGACAAAGCCGTCAAAGAAGGCAAGGTTAAGTCCTGGGCGAAGACGACCGTCGAGATTACCGGCCACGACATGCACGGCAACGACAGCAAGCACGTCTACCGGGTATGGAACCTTCTGTACCTGAGTGAAGGGCTTCCCGGTTCCAGCCGCCGGCAGGGCTTCGGGCCCTGGTGGCCCGGTGGGGATCTTGGGTGTTCCCGCCCCGGGTTTGATGGGATTGGTTGTCGCGGCGGCGGCGTTCGCGACGTCGTCCGTTGGTTGTGTGGGTGGGGTGGGTGCGGCTTTGGCGACGTCGATGGCCCCGGCGGCGTGTTTGGCGATTTGTTCGGCCACCACTTTGACGGCCTTCTTCGCTGCGCCTTGCGGGGTGGCCATGGAGGCCGCACCCAGGATCATGGAGGCATTGGCCAGGGTTTGGTTGTCCGGCATCGCCGCAGCGGCGATATCGACACCGGCCGAGGCGATGTTAACCGTTGCGGTGGCGATTATCGCCGCACCCGCGGGCCCTCCGACCCCGGTCACGGCCAGCGCCGTGCCGGTGACGAGCATCGCTGATTGCAGGGGTTGTTCTTCACGAACGTGCCCACCGAGTTGGCGCCGGAGACCGTCGCCGAGGCCGCGGTCGCGGCGGCATCCGTCACGGCGTTGGCTGCTCCGGAGAGGGCGCCGGTGACATCGGAGAAACCGAACTGCGGCAACGGCGCCCCACCGGGACCACCGATGTGCAGTGGGCGGGTCGACTACACCGGCCAGCTGGTGTCGGGTCGGGGGTCGATGACTTCGGAGAGTTGGTAGAGCTGCGGGCGGATTTGGCGCACCACATACGAGGACGGCACCAGTTTCCCTGCGGCGTCGCGGGTTTCGCTTGGGGAGAACATCCCGATGGTCTCTGTGGCCTGGGTGGCGCGGTTCAGGGTGAGATAGCCGTTGGTGTGGGTGAGAATCATGGTGCCGGCCGGTGTATCACCACGGCGGATGCACCATCAACCACCGCACCGCCGAGTCGGCACTGAAATGCCGTAAGGGTGTGGCCGGCTAGAGGCCCAGTTCAGCTGGTATCAGGACCGAAATATTGCTGCAGTTGGGCAGGTGTGCCCCGCGGTAATCTGATTCGGTGAATCGTCGGGAGCGGGCCGCACAGTGGGAGGACGGCATTTCAGCGGCTGTCGGCGGCCTGCAGGCGCGACTGGAATCCGAGAACATCGAGCTCGACTACAGCGAGCAGTCGCTGGCCGCGATCGAAGCACTGGCGTTGGCGACGTTCCCGACTCCGACGGCCCTTTTCGAAGCCGCGGATCGCCCGCTGGTGCGTGCTCTGCTGGCATACATCGGCCTCAGCTTTACCCACCTCAGCGCGGGGCGCTGGGACTGGGATGACGAGCCCGGCTTTGCCGAGCGTGCACTACCTGCCATGATCGACCCAAACCTGTTGGCGGCCATCAGCTCCGAATACTGGGGTTGGGATCGTCAACCAGGCCGACCGTCGGGAATTCCGCTGGCGCTGCCCGGCCCCGGGCTGGACGTTTCCGCAGTGTCGCCACTGCATCTGTTGCTTGCCGTTCTCCAAACGCGGCCGGCCTCGAATGGTCCATTGGTACAGCAATTTTCGAAGTGGAGCTCGCTTGTGGTCAGTCCGCCGACGCAGGGCGTGCCGGGTATCGACGTGTACCCGTCGGCCGAGCTGGACGCCTGGCTGGCGCAACGCCGCCGAGACTTCCACGATTGGTCCGGCCGATATCCCGGCCGCTGGGACTTTTCGGTGGCGTCGATCGAAGACCTCGTCAATCAACTGCTGCAACATGTTCCAGAGGCCGACAGCCTCAAGAGCCCGCAGAATCGAGATTTCGTCGAGGGAGCCTGCTGGTATCTGGGTGAGTTACTACGTCGAACAGCGCCGTCTCGCTGGGTTTTCCGTGATCTCGCCAACCTGGTGCGGGTTGGGCTGGCTTACTCCGAGGATCCCGATCTGGTGCAGTACGACATCCAGCTTTCGGACAACTCCGAAACCACCACCCCGTACTACCTGCTACAACTTGGGATTAAGTCGGCCGGCGCGGATCTGCGCGAGTCATTCGACAACTGGCTGACGTACGCCGAACCAGGCAGCTGATCCGTCGCGCAAATTGGTGCACATAACGGTCTCCGACTGCCCATAGGCTAGATCCAGCATCCACCCGAAGCTCGGTTCGAGGAATGGAATTGCCGTGGGCACCAGATGGTTTCATCGCCTTCTCGTCATAATGGTCATGCTGGCCATGACCCTTCCCGGTATCGGCCTGTCCCATGCCGACACCGCGTCCGGTGACACCGGCTACGACGGGTACGGCGGGTACGGCGAGCTGACCCCGGGCTACAACCTGCCCGGCTTTGATGCGTCCGCTATCACGGACGCGCAGCCGGTGTAGTTTCCGTTCCCGGGCCTCGACCCGGCGTTGGCAAATGCTGCTCAGCCCACACCCGATGAGTACCGAAAGATCAACCCGAAGACCGACACGAACCAGAAGAACGCCAACTCTTTGGCGGGAATGCTGGCCCGCTGGAAGAAGTATCTGACCGCCAAGGCTGCAGACCCAAGCCAGACCGTGATGGATTGGGAGACTTGGCGGGACGCCTACATACAGGTGCTCACGAACCGGCGGGTCGGTGCGGCCTGGCCACACTTTGCACCACAAAATACTGGCAACTGCCCGGTGAGGAGTGGGTCTCGGAGCAGAGGCTGCCAGGGTTCCCCAAAGGCCCGAAATACGACGTCTTCAACGTCCGCGACAGAACTCGCCAGGACAAGTGGTTGATCGCGGAATTCAAGTCCGGAACCGAGCTTGGTGCGCACGCCAAGGCCCAGTTCGTTGAGCACGTTACGACCGCGGGCAAGGAGGGGTCCGCGTTGATGATGTACTTCTCGGGTCGGCCCACTGATCCGACCCAGCGCTGGATGAAGAAGACCATCGAGGAGCTTCGCAACAGCGGCATCCAGATGCCCCGCGCGTTCGCGGCCAGGTATCTGCCGGCGGTTTCCGTTGCCACCGACAGTAAACCCGGTGTGCCGGCACCCAATGTGCTGGATCATGCGCGAGACCTCCGACTTCGACGCCCCGGTCTCGACGCCCATCGCGGCTACCTCGGTTTAATTCTTGCGCACTGTTCTGAGTGTCTCGACGACATCATCAGGATCGGCAACGTGCGGTTGCTAGCTCTGGCGTTTTCGTCGATCCGCACCGAGCGCGCAGGAATCGTGTCCTTTCCCTGACCTATGGGCTTTTCGGTCAGGTTGACGCACGACCGACGCAGACCGGCGATCTCGCCTCCATAGAGCGACCCCGGTTATAGGAGCCAAGCAACTATAAAATGATACTATAGTAGGGCTATAGTCATTTTAAGGTAGGTGATCCCATGGCCAGGCGAGTGATTGCTCCGAACCGTGCCGCAATGGATGCTCTCGCGGTCCTTGGATCTCAGATTCGCCTCGCACGGCACCAGCGGAACTGGACTGCCGAGAATCTCGGCGAGCGTGTCGGTGTAGGGCCGCGCACCATCACCGCTATGGAACGCGGCGCCCCTGGCGTGGCTATCGGCAGCGTGTTCAGTGCGGCCACGATCCTAGGCGTTCCGCTGTGGGGCGCCGATGACGACGAACTCGCACGGATGCGTCGGCGTGGTGAGGAACGCGTCGCACTGATCCCGTCTCGGGAGTACCAGCCACGAGCAACCGCAGTGGATGGTGGCCGTGACGCGCTCAACTTCTGATCGCAGCGCCTCCGTGCCCCGCGACGCATTCGTGTGGGTGTGGCTCCCCGGGCACGCCGACCCGGTGGTGGCCGGACGGGTGCATTACCAACGTCACGGCCACAGGTTCGTGTTCGGCTACGGCCGCAGCTACCTCGAGCGCCCCGAGGCAATCAGCCTGTACACGCCGGAGCTCCCGTTGCGCGCCGGGTGGCAGGCACCTCAGCCCAATATGGCGATCGCTTCGGTACTGCGCGACGCCGGCCCTGACTCTTGGGGCCAGCGCGTCATCCTCGAGCGTATATACGGCGCCAACAGCAAAGATGCTGACCCTGGTGACCTCGATCAAATCACCTACTTTCTGGAGTCAGGATCGAACCGGATCGGCGGACTGGACTTTCAGGAAAGCCCCGAGGTGTACGTGTCGCGAGGCACCTCGGCGACTCTCGACGAGCTGCACGCCGCGGCCGATGCCCTGCAGGAGGGACGCGATCTCTCCGATGATCTCGGCGCGGCATTGGTGCGGGGCACCTCGATCGGCGGTGCCCGGCCCAAGGCGCTGATCGACGTCGGAGGCGTCTCGCACATCGCCAAGTTCTCCGCGGCCTCAGATCCGTACCCAGTGGTCGGCGCGGAGGCGCTCGCCTTGGAGTTAGCACGGCGTGTTGGAATCGACACGACCAGTTCGTTCGTCACATCCTCCCTCGGACGCGACGTGCTTGTCATTGAGCGGTTCGACAGGCCGCCGGGAGGCGGTCGGCGCATCGTTGTTTCGGGACTCACCATGCTCGGGCTCGACGAGATAGAGGGGCGCTATGCCACCTACCCGGATCTGCTGGACGTGCTGCGCCGCATGGGGACCGACCCGGGTGTCGGCCGGCGGCTGTTCCATCGGCTCGTGTTCAACGTGGCAGTCGGCAACAACGATGATCACGCTCGGAACCACGCCGCGTTCTGGGACGGCTACGCGCTTGAGTTGACGCCCGCCTACGACCTGTGCCCGCAGATCCGGTCCGGTGAGACCTCGGCGCAGGCGATGGCCTTCGACCGCGATGGGACGCGCGACAGCTCATTCGCCGCGTGCGTGGCCGCCGCTCCGGTGTACGGCCTGACGGCAGCAGAGGCGCGTGACGTCATCGACGAGCAGGTCACCATCATCGAGCGCGACTGGGATGAGGTGGCCGACGTGGCCAGGCTGACGAAGGGCCAGCGAAACCTGCTGTGGCACAGGCAGATCCTCAAACCATTCGCCAGCTACGGATACTGACGGCAGTTGTGCCTCTCGCGCATCCGGACCGCGACACTGCGAGGCGGGCTCGGTGGTGGTCGTCTGCGCACCGGATGAGCGAGAGCGGCCTTCCCGTGACCGCAGCTGTGATACCTCCACATTTCTCGATCCGGTACGCGCACGGCCGATGACTTTGGGTGTCACGGACTACACGCAGGGATGCCGCGAGGGGTTCGGGATTTTGCGCCACCACTGAGCATCGAAGGTAGAGGGAGCTGTAAGCACCGCCTTTAACCTTGAACCGCAATACGATACGGCATTACGCAGGGAAGATCGCAGAGAATCACCGTCTCTCGCAGGCGATGCCGTGATCATAGTTCGTGGCTGAGATACCAAGCACCTTCTCTCACAACCTGATTCAACGAGCACCGGATTTCTCGGGCTATGTGCTGGCTCGCTCTATTCTGCGTCCAAGGTCGTCCAGCTCGTCGAGCACGCGACTTGCGCCCCACACCTGGTCGCGCTTGCGGTCAGTTAGAGCGCGCAGGACGCCGGCGGCGTGCAGTCTCTCGATTGCGGCGAACACGCTGCTCCGAGGTGCGTCGATCAGCGATGCGACATCGTTGGACGAAATGATCGGGTTCGATGGCAGTAACAGCAGCAGTTTGGCAGTGGCACTGTTGCGTCTGACTGCTCCGACCATGTTTTGCCAATCTGCGGGCATCTCCGCCAAACATTGTGCAGTCGTGCGTGATTCGGCCGCCGCAATCTTTGCCGCATTGACCAAGGTGGTTATCAGTGGGCGTAGGTCACCGGCGCGGTAGGTGTTGAGCGCCTCGAAGTAGCGATCGCGGTGAGCTACGAGCGCCGATGCCAGTGGGACGACCAGACGTGTCGTCGCTCCTCTTCTCCGAAGGATGGTGTTGACGAGTGCCCGGCCGATGCGGCCGTTTCCATCGGTGAAGGGGTGGATTGATTCGAACTGTGCATGCGCTATTGCCGCCTGAATCAGGACGGGCATGTCGGTCCTGTTCGCGAACATCACGAGGTCTTCCAGGTACGTCTGAACCGTGTCGGGCGGGGGTGGAACGTATAGCGCGTCTCGGGGCGAGTAATCGCTTCCGCCGATCCAGTTTTGGACGGTTCTTATCCGACCTGCTTCCGGTCCCACTAGCGGGTCGTCTCGCGTCAGCGCCTCGTGTGCTCGCAGGATCGCGGCTGTCTCTACTGGCGCGTGGTGACCGACGCTGGCGAGCATTGCGTCTAGCGCCGTGGTCGCCGCAACCATCGAGACTGCGCTCGCGTTGCCTCTGCTGCCGTGGAGTGCGCGCGCGTAGTCGTCCAAACTTCCCTCGACGCGTTCAATTTTGGAGGACGCTACCGATTCCGTTCGTAGTAGGAGAGTGTTCAGCGCTGCTAGGTCGGCTCCGTGCGCGCTGTCGAGCCGAGAAATTTCGACCATCGCAATCTCGAGCTCGACAGCGATATCTGCGTTGATGTCGGCCTCGAGGTCGGCGATGAAGGGGGGAAGTGACACCTCGACGTAACGAAGTGTCCTGTCCTCGCGGGTGCCGCCTCGTTGAGTCTGTGCCCAGGGACGTCGCTGTGCGGTGTGTCGTGGCCATGGATCTGCCATCACCCTCTCCTAACTCGGACTAACTATAGCGCTAGTCCGAGTTAGGGCTCATAAGTCAGACTTATCGCCCCTAGGCACCCGGACGTTGCTGCGTGGCACGTATGACCAAAGCGGGCAGCACCGCCGAGGAGCAGCAAATTAAGCGACTATTATTGACCGAACCAGCACGCTGGTCATACATTCAAGCGAGACATGTCCATCCCGCGGAAGTTGAGACATCCATGCAGAGCACCGCTCCCAACGTCTTCGAAGCCGGTCTCCCGACATTCGATTACACCCTCGATGCCACTCCGCACGACATCCTCGAGGATGTTCGATCGGCGCAATCGCGTGCACCCATCGCGATCGGACCCCTCGGCCCGGAAATCCTGTCCTACGAATTGGCTCGCGACATCATGCGCGACAACAGATTTCGGCTGCCGCCCGGCATTACGCTGGCGTCCCAGGGCATCACGTCAGGTCCGCTGTACGACAAGATGGCCAACAGCCTGCTCGGGTTGGACGGCCCACCACATGTCCGGTTACGCAAACTGGTTTCCAAGGCGTTCACTCCGCGCGCGACATCACGTCTTCAGGACACGATCCATGAAGTGGTGAACGGGTTGATCGACCGGGTGGTGGACGCCGGACGGTGTGACGTGGTGACCGACATCGCCCGTCCATACCCCACCCCGATCATGTGTGCGCTGATCGGAGCGCCCCGCGAGGATTGGCACCTGTTCGCGGACTGGACCGAAGAGGTCTTCAAGGCCCTCAACTTCCAGCCGGACGCCACCTTCGATCAGGCCGCGATCATGCGCGCATGGAATGAACTCGATGCCTACGTCGACGACATGGTGGCGGCCCGCCGACACAATCTGACCGATGATCTGCTCTCCGAACTCATACGCGCCGAAAGCGACGGCGACCGCCTCAATCTGGACGAACTGCGAGGTATGGTGGCGGGTTTCCTGATGGCGGGAACCGACACGACGCGGAACCAACTGGCTGCGTCCGTGCAGGTGCTCTGCGAGCATCCAGATCAGTGGGCGAAGCTGCGCGACCAGCCAGAACTCGCGATGCAGGCGGTCGAGGAGAGCATGCGCCACTCACCGGCGGGAAGTATCGTCCCGCGGGCCGCGACTTGCGATGCCGAGTTCGGCGGGTACATGTTTCCGGCAGGAACCTTCGTACTTGTGAATACCTTTGCGGCCAACCGAGATCCAGCGATCTATTCCGATGCGGACCGCTTCGACATCGCGCGCAAGGACGTACCTGCGATCCTGACCTTCGGCGGTGGCGCACACTACTGCCTCGGGGCGAACCTCGCACGCCGGGAACTGGCGGAAGCGCTCATAGTCCTCACCCGCCGCCTCTCCGTCGTTCATCGCGCCGGACCGGCACCGTGGAAACCCCTGCTGGGAATGACCGGTCCCACAACACTTCCGATCGAATTCACCAGTGAAAGGCTTGTGACGGCGGATGCGTAGTCGTGGCTGGGCGGGTTTGACACCCACTTCGGACGAGGAAGCGATCTCCCGAATTCTGACTGCGGTGGACGAAGAGGTCGCCGAGAACGGATCGGCGCTACGCCTTGCCGACGTCGCCCGCCGGCTCGGTGTCACTCGCCAGACGGTGTACCGGTACTTTCCCAATGCCGACGCGCTGCTCATCGCCAGTTCGATGCGCGCGGTCAACGGCTTCATCGATCAGGTCGCAGAACACGCCCGAGGGCTCAACGACCCGGTCACGGCGCTGGTCGAATGCATTTCGTTCGGAGTCGGGAACCTCGCCGGTGATCCGCAGCTGGAGAACCTGTTGACCCGACGACAAGAAGGCGAAGCCGTCACCTCGCTGAGCTCCGATACCGCGATCGCATTCTGCTTGTCACTCTTTGACCGCCTCGACGTCGATTGGAAACTGCACGGCTTCGACGCGGCCGCGCTGCGTGAACTTGCCGAAATGACCCTGCGCACTGTGCAATCGCTGCTCACCGATCCGGGGCAGCGCCAGGGTGACGAGATCGCACTACGATGGTTCGTTGCGCGGTGGCTCGGTCCAGCGATCCTCTATCCACGGCTGGCGTCGCTCGTCAGTGCGGCTCCGTAACCGAGACATCCCTACCGCCCCGGCGGGGCCACCCGATAAACCACACCCGCGGCGTCGTCCGTGACGTACACGGCTCCGTCCGGTCCGACTACCGCGGCGACCGGACGCCCCCATCGGGATCCGTCGCCCGCTTGGAAACCACCGACCAGAGTCTGCTGGTCACCGAGAGTGCCGTTGCGCCAGGGAAAGAACGAAACCTCGGGTGCGCGCGGAGGCTGCCGGTTCCAGGAGCCATGGATGCCAGGGCCAACCCAATTCGCGTCCGGGCGTCAAGCGTGCCAGCGACTCCGGTGGATAGTCGTTGACATACTCGACATCGACATTGCCGTTCGGATCCGGTGCGTTGTCGCGATTGTTCACAGCCGTCCACAACGAACCGTCCGGCGCGAAAGCAAGACCGGTTCCGTTGCGCACCCCGGTCGCGAACGGCTGCGCAGTGCCGCCGTCCGGCGGGATCCGCATGATCGTCGCCCTGGGCGGTGTCGCCGTGCGGTCCTGCGCAGAGATGTTGGCCGTCGAGCCGATCGAGAAGTAGACCGCACCGTCGCGACCGACGACCACGCTTTTCAGCGCGTGCGCGTAGGCGCCGTGCAGATCGGGACTGCGCGCGTCGGGAAGGCCGTTGACCACCGTACGTCCGTCGCCGGCCCGTCCGTCGATGTAGTCGTACGCATCGATCTGGTCGCTTTCGGCGACATACAGCGTTGAGCCCGCGAACGCCATCCCATGCGGTTGGTCGAGACCGTCGAGCAGCGTCGATTGTTGCGGCGTCGCACCCGGTGTCAGCTTGATGATCTGCCCGCTGGACGGAACCGACACCAGCAGAGCGCCGTCGGGAGTCCAGGTTTCCAGCCGCGCTTTGGGGATCCGCGCCCATACCGAGATCGTCCAGCCCTCCGGGATCAGAGCCTGCCGCGGTTGGTCGAACGGTGCCTGCGCCAAAGAGGCGGGAACGCCGACGGGGGCAGACATCAGCTTTGCGGATGCCGGTGCAGGCGGCGCGGGCGCGGTCGCGGTCGGCGGGGACTCGGCCGAGCATCCGGCGGCCAGCATGACGCCCACCAGGACAGCGGCCAGCGCCGATCTGCCACGCAGAGAGTGGACGGCCACGTCGTCACCCATACCCGGCGCGACCGTCACCCATACCCGGCCCGACCGTAACCCTTGCCCTGACACAAGATCGGTAACCGGCAGTCGGTGCCATCCGCGCAGCCGATTAGCTACCTTCATGTCCGGAAATACCATGGCTTAACGTGGTGCAGGTCACAGGGAGGGGAGGCCGGTGTCGACCGAACATCCACGACAGCGCCTCTACATCTTCGGCGCGGTTACGCTGTTGTCGGCGTCAACGCCTTGGCGCTGTGGGGCGGACCGGCCGCCCATCGCGGCGAGACATTTCTTCAGCTGAGCACGGGGCTGGCCGCGATCGTCGCTGGTCTCGTGACTGCGGCGCGCACAAGTGGCTTGTCGCGCTGGTGGCGACTGCTCTACGCCGTCGGGGTGGGATTGTGGCTGTTCGGTCAGGTCCTCTGGTGGACGGGTAACACCCTGTCGAGCCGCATCGCGCCGGCGCCGGGGATACTCGCCCATTTGCTGCTGCCGGTGTTCGCGATCACCGGGATTGTCCTGCTGGTATACGACAGCGGCAGGGTGTTCGGGCGCGACGGGCTGCTGCGCCACCCTCCCGCCACGAGCCTGATCGACGGCGTGGTGGCCGGTCTGTCGTTCTTGATCCTGGCCACGATGGGCGGCTTCGGTGCCGGGTCGTCGGCTGCACTGGCCCGGTCGGACAGCGCGACTGTCGAGATGGGGTTCGCGTTGGCCGAGGTGGTGGTCGTGGGCGCAGTGGTGGTGATCGCCATGGTGTATGACCCCGACCGTCCGTATCGGGTGAACTACCTGCTGCTGGCCGGCGGCGTCGTGTCCATGGCGACCTCGGATCGCGTCACCGCCTATTTCCGGTCGGTCGGCGCCGAGGGCGGCGAGTTGTTCGGCGCCATCGGGTTGATCCTCGGCCCGGTGATGATCGCGTTCGCGATGCTCGAGTATCCGCCACAGCCGGACGCTGATCAGGTCGTTCGGGGGACTGACTGGGCGAAGCTGATCCTGCCTTACGTCGGATTTCTCGGAATCGCCGTGCTTTTCGCCTACCACGTGCTCATCGGACACTGGTTGGACGCATTCGCGGTCTGCGTAACGGTGCTCATGGTTCTGCTAGTCGCCATCCGTCAGGTGATCGCGATGCGCGCGCAGTGGCTACTGACTCAACACCTGTACGTCGCGCAACACCGGCTCGCCTACCAGGTGGATCACGACGCCCTGACCGGACTGCCCAACCGGCTCTTGTTCGCCCGCCGCCTCGACGAGGCGATGCGCAGCGGTGGTTTCGTCCTCATTTTCGTCGACCTCGACGACTTCAAGGAGATCAACGACCGGTTCGGACATGCGGCCGGTGACGAACTGCTGTGCGCGGTGGGCGAGCGACTCAAACGTTGTGTCACCGACAGCGACACGTTGGCCCGGGTGGGCGGGGACGAGTTCGCGATATTGATCCACGAAGGCGTGGAGGAGCTCGAAACCGTACGGCATCGACTGCGGGTCGCGCTGCGCGATCCCTTCCCCCTGCACGGTTCCTCGGTCCGCGTCCGGGCCAGCATGGGTCTCGTCCGCCCGGGTACCGAGCACGGACCTCAGACGTCCGACGACCTGTTGCGGCAGGCGGACATCTCGATGTACGCCGGCAAGCGGCTCGGCAAGAACACCGCGGTGATCTACCAACCGTTGACCGGCATACCGGGGGATTTCCCGACGGCACTGCGCAAGGCCAAAGGGGGCGTGCCCGCTGGATTCAGCCTCGTCTACCAGCCGATCGTGCGGCTCCCGGAGGCAACGCCGGTTGCCGTCGAGGCCTTGGCCAGGTGGACCGCACCCAACGGCATGGACATCGCCTCCGAAACGTTCGTCACGGCCGCCGAAGCCGCGGGACTCGGTGCCGCCCTGGATGCGATGGTGCTGGAACTGGCGTGCACCGAAGTCGAGGCGGCCGGGATGGACGTCGACATCCATGTCAACATCGGCGCGGCGCGCCTGGGCAACACCGACTTCGAAGAGCACGTGGACCGGACACTCAAACGCCACCGAATCGCGCCGGGCCGCCTCGTCGTGGAGATCACCGAGACGGTACCGATCGTCGACCTCGCCGACGCGGCGGCGCAGATCACCCGGCTCAACGCGACCGGTGTGCGGGTGGCGCTCGACGATTTCGGCGCCGGATACAACTCGCTGACCTACCTGCACGCCCTGCCGGTGCACGTCGTCAAGCTCGACCGTGGTCTGGCGGTGGGTGTGGACCCGGCACGCGACCTGGCTCTCTACCGCTCGGTCATCGGGCTCTGCGCAGAGTTGGGTCTCGAGGTGATCGCCGAAGGTATCGAGTCGACTGCTCAATCCGAGATCATCCAGGCCGCCGGCTGTCGCTTCGCACAAGGACACCTGTTCGGACAGCCCGCCCCTATCGACGACATCGTCCGCCCGAAATCCCCACACCAACGGGCCGTCTAGCCGTGCCAGCGGTGTGGAAAGCCGCCTCCCGGGTATAAAGGCGGGCGTATGACTACCGCACGTAGCCAGCCGGACCAGCGCGAGCTCGATAGCATCCGACGGACAGTTGACGCGATCTCCCGGGCGTTCGCCGCCAAGATCGTCGGGCAGCGCGACCTCCGGGAATCGCTGCTGATCGGCCTGCTCGCGGGCGGCCACGTCCTGCTCGAAAGCGTGCCGGGTCTGGCCAAGACCACTGCGGCCAAGGTGCTCGCCGAGTCCATCCACGGTCGCTTCCAGCGCATCCAGTGCACGCCTGACCTGCTGCCCAGCGACATCATCGGCACCCAGATCTACGACTCGGCGACCAATTCGTTCGTCACCCAACTCGGTCCGGTGCACGCCAACATCGTGTTGCTCGACGAGATTAACCGCTCCAGTGCAAAGACCCAGAGCGCGATGCTCGAGGCGATGGAGGAGCGGCAGGCCACGATCGCCGGGCAGGTTCATCCCATCGCGGAGCCGTTCCTGGTCATCGCCACCCAGAACCCCGTCGACCAGGAAGGGACCTATCCGCTCTCGGAGGCGCAGACCGACCGCTTCATGCTCAAAGAGATCGTGCGCTACCCCTCCCCGGAAGAGGAAGTGGAAGTGATGTCGCGCATCGACGCGGGCGTCTACGACACGGATCAACCCGCCGCACCGGTGGTCAGCCTCGACGACGTGCTGCGCCTGCAGGACGTGGTGCGCCACGTCTACATGGATCGCGCGTTGATGCTCTATGCCAGCCAACTGGTCGACGTCACCCGCCATCCCGCCCAGAAGTTGCCCAAACAGATCGCACGCCTGGTCGAGTACGGCGCCAGCCCGCGCGCCACAATCGCGTTCTGCAAGGCGGCGCGGGCGCGTGCGGTCCTGTTCGGGCGTGCGCACGTGCTGCCGGAGGACGTCGAGAAGCTCGCGCACCGGGTGCTGCGACACCGGCTCATCCTCGGCTTCGAAGCCGCCAGCGCCGACATCACACCCGAGGTCGTGATCGACGCCGCGCTGCGCGTCGTGCGCGTGCCCTGAGGTCGTCTTGGGAAAGCACCTGAATCGGGCGAAGGCGCACTTCGGTACCGACACCCGCGGCCTGCTCGAGGGTGGGCGCTACGCGCTATTGCATACGCGCAGCATGGAATTCGACGACCTTCGTCCGTATGTCCCCGGCGACGACGTGCGCGACATCGACTGGAAAGCCTCGGCGCGGTCGGGCAGCGTGCTGATCAAACGGTTCGTCTCCGAAAAGCACCACAAGATCCTGCTCGTCGCCGACGCCGGACGCAACATGTCCGCGCTCGCCCCGGGCGGAGAGTACAAACGTGACGTCGCCGCGCACGTCATGGGCGCGGTCGGTCTGATCGGCCTGCGGCGCTCGGATCAGATCGGGATGGTCTACGGTGATCGCCGCGGTTCGGTGAACATCCCGCAGCGACGCGGTGAGACGCACATCGAGGGATCGCTGCACCGCTGGTATCAGCACACCATGAACGACCCCGGTCGCAGCGACGTCGCCGCCCAACTCGATTATGTCGCAACGCATTACCGGCACACCATGCTGATCGTGGTGGTGTCCGACGAGCCCGAACCGGACGACCGACTCGACGCAGTGCTCACCAGCGTGACCGGACGCCACGACGTCATGTGGGCGATGGTTTCCGACATGCCCGCGGTGGGCCGCAGCGACATCGACGGATACGACGTCGCCACCGGCCGATTCGTCCTGAACGGAGCCGATCTCGGACCGCGGGTCGTCGCCGCCTACCGCCGCGCCGAGCAGACCCGTCGCGACCGCCTCCATGCGTTCCTGACCCGTCATGCGATTCCGCACGCGACCATCAAAACCAGCGGCGACATCCGGCGCGAACTGGTCAACATGACCGAGGTGGCTGCCCGTGCCGGATGATCTACTGCGCCACGTCTTCGGGCCACAGCCGTACTCGTCATGGTGGCTGTTCTGGGGCGTCCTCCTGATCCTGGGCGTCTTATGTTGGTACGCGGGTGTTTTCGTGTGGACGCTGCCGTCGCATCGGTTACGGCGCATCCCCGCGGTGCGACGGCTGCACGCCCGGTTGATCCGTCACCGCTTCGCCCGGCGCGTGCAGCGCATCGCCGACCAACACGTCTCCGGCCAGAAAACGGCTCCGGAAGCGTGCGCGGCGATCAGCAGGACGGTGCGCAGCTTCCTGCATCAGGCGACCGGTACGCCGGCGCAGTACTTACATGTCGGGGCGCTACCGGAGAACGAATTGGCTGGGGCCGCACCGCTACTCACCCGGCTAGGCGACGGGCAGTTCAACGTCGAAACCCTCGTTGACGTCGTCGAGGTGAGTGCCGACGCGCAGGAGTTGATCCGCTCGTGGACCTGAAGTGGTGGCCGGTGGCGGCCGTCGGGTCGGTTTGCTTCGTCGCCGCCGTGCTGCTGGCGGCCCTGCTGCCGATGACTGCCGCCCGAAAGCGGTTGCGCCCGTTGGCCAACGTGGTGCGGCTCACCCGGTTGCCCGAGTACGCGCGGGTGGCCCGGCTGCGTTCGCTGTCGACGGTGGTGACCCTGGTGGTGCTGACGGTCATGTTCGGCGCCGCCGCCTGGGCAGGGGCCCGTCCCACCGCGTCCAGCAGGGAATTCGACGCCGCTCATCCCGAGGACATCATGCTGTGCGTCGGACAGCCGGTGACCGACGCCGTCACGGTCGAGTTCCTCGATTACTTTGCCCGCCAAGACGTCGATTCGGCTCCGGCCCACCGCATCGGGCTGACTTCGACCAACCGCCGCCTGGTGCCGTTGACACGGGATCACGCGTACGCCGTGGCGCGGTTCGGTGACTTCACCCGCGCTCAACAGGCCCGGTCGTTCGCCCCGCAGGTGATCTACACGGATTACGCCGCGAGCGTGGACGATGTTCTGGCGCTGTGTATCTCAGGATTCCCCACCGCCGAACAGCGCGGCACCAGCCGACGCTCGGTGATTTACCTGGGCCCGTCGGATCTCCGTGCAGCCGGGGAGCAGCGCGCCGCTCTGTTCAACGCCGGCAGTGTGCGAGACCTGGCGCAGCGGGCCGCGATCCAACTCAACGTGATCGACACGGCCCCCTCGCCCGCGAGTGGATCACTGCTCGCGCTCACCGAGCAGACCGGTGGCCGGTACCGCGTGCCGGGACCGGCCCCGGTGACCCGGGCCCTCAACGAGATACGGACGCACACCCCGCCGGCGCGTCTGGCCGACGGCACGGTGGTGGCTTCGGATCTACAGGATGCGCCGGTCATCCCGCTGGCCATCGCGCTGATCTCGGCGGCGGTGCTGTCGGTCGCCTTATTGGTGTTGCGCCGATGACGTTTCAGCCCCTGCTGCCCTGGGCGATCCTCGCGGTCGTCATCGGCGCGCTCGTGCTGGCCCGGTTGGTGGCGTTGCGGCAGGTGCTGTGGTCGGCCGGACGGCCACGCCGCGCCGTGCTGCGCTGGGCCGGGGTGAGCCTGGCGGTGTTGTTGCTTCTCGCCGCGGTCACCCGTCCGGGGGTCCAGGGCAAGGATCGGCAGGGCACAGCGGCGGCCGGCGAGCATCTCAACGTGTTCCTGATCGTCGACCGCTCTGTCGATGAGTCGCGAATCACGTTGATGCGCAACGACATCACGGCTGTGATCGACAAGTACCCGGCGGCGCGCTACGCACTGGTCAGTTTCGCTTCCCGCGCTGCACTGGACTGGCCGCTGTCGCAGGACGTTTGGAGTCTGCGCCCGACCATCGCGGCTCTCTACCCCTACGGTCGGGGTCTCGACTCGGACGTCAACGCCGCGGCGGCCGGCAATGTGTTGAGGTATCAGCTGATCCAGGCCGCGCAGCAGTACCCGGGTTCACGAAATGTGTTGCTGTATCTCGGTTCCGGCGCGCCCGGTTCGCGTACCCCCCAAGGTGACTTCGATGTGACACATAACGTGGTGGACGGCGGGGCGGTGCTGGGCTACGGTCGCGCCGAGGCGATCGACGAAGCCGAATTGCGGGAAATCGCAAGGCAGCTCGCTGTGCCGTACCAGCACCGGGATCCTGCGCAGCCGCTCCGTCCGGAGCTGCCCGACTCTGCCGACGACGCCCGCGTCCGGGCCCAGTCGGCCGAACGGATCGAGTTGTACTGGTTACCGGCGTCGCTCGCGGCTGCGCTGCTGCTCAGCGAGATCTACCTGTCGATCCGGGAGTTCCGGCGCGGCCGCATCGCGCGAAGGGACGTGACCCGGTGACGCCGCGACCGGCCCGGCTGCGGTTGCGACGGCGGCTGTTGATCTACTCGACACCGCCGAGCGTCGTCGCGCTGGCGGTGGCCGTCAAGCTGCTATCCCTCGTCGTCGCAGGGAATTCGGCCGTCTCCGCTTTCTCCGACGGCGACGGCGGCACGCTGCGCAATGACGCGGCGGTCCTGGGCATCGTCAACGTCGTCGAGCCGGCCAAAGCGCCGTTCGCCGCGGGCGTCGCCGCCGTACTGGAGGGTCGGCTCGACGATGCTGACAACCACTTCACGTCCGCGCTGGCTCGCACGGACGCCGCCGGCTCATGCCCGGTGAGGGTCAACCTCGAATTGGTCCGCGAGACGCAGGGCGACCGGGCCGCGGCGGCCGGTGACCGCAGCCGCGCCGACGAACGTTACGCAAGCGCGCTGACCGTCGTCGGCGATGCACCGGAAGCATGCTTCGCAGGCAATACCGACCCGAACAAGCAGCGGCGAGACATCCGCAACGACGCCGCGAATCGATTGGCGGCCAAGAGGACTGGACTGTCGGCACCACCGGCGCCCGCCCCGCCGCCCCCGCCGGCGGTGCCGTTGGCGCCGCCTGCCGCACCACCGCCGGTATTCGCCCCCGACGGCAGCGAGATCCCGCCGCGCCGACTCGACCCGGGCAACGGCGATCCCCTCGACAAACTCCGGCAAGTGCTGCAGGACGCGGCCGGGGCAGCGCCGCCCGGCAATCCAACGTGAGCGTTCCGCCGGTCCACACAACAAGACGCGGGCTCCGAGTTCCTCTCGGAACGGGCCCGCGTCTGCTGTGTGGTCGTTGTTTCGACCTGGCACCGGTCGGTGCGGTGGGTGGCGAGCGCGCCGGCGACGACAGCGCGAGCAGAGCGCACGCCCGGGGGAGGGGGGTCCTGACCTGCACGGCCGCCGGTGCAGGCGCGCATGCGATACGGCCGGCCGCGAAGCCGGCGGTCGTGATCGTGACCGGTAGTGCGAACAGAACGAGCAGCGCCACGAGGACGAAGCCGTACTCTGCGGTGCGATCGCGGGTCGGCGGGACCGAAGGCGGTCGCGTGGGCGAGGCCGGGGTGGACAAGGCCGCGCCTACCGGGGCGTCGCGGAGTCCGTCGGCCACGGGATCCGGTGCTGCGGGCGGCGCGGGTTTCTCCGCCTCGATCATCGCCGCGACGACCGTCTCCGCGTAGAGGTCGGCACCTTCCCGGGGTTGCGGGTGGATGTGGTCTGCGTAGAGCAGGTCCTCGTGGCCGCTGACGGCGCTCTGCCAATCGATCAGGTGGACGTTGGCGCGGTGGGTGAAGGTCGCGTCGGTCAGGATCTGGTTGACCTGGTCGGTCCAGGACCGGTCGTGCAGATACAGGTTGACCAGGAAGACCTTGCGGTCCGGGCCGATGGTTTCCAGGAGCGCTTCCAAGAGGTCGGGCGTGAAGGGGCCGTTGGTGCCCAATCCCAGCAGGACCACCGGACGCAGCGAACCGTTGGCGGCGAGGGAGCCGATGATGCCTGGAGCCGCCTGCATGGCGCGGTTGGTGGCCGCGTCGATCCGGATGCCGGGCAGCCGCTCACGCAGCGCAAAAGACGAGGCCAGCATCACCGAGTCGCCCACCGCAGTGATTTGGTCGCCGGGCGGGGGACCGATCGGTTCCGGCGGTGACGACGGGCGCGCCTCAGGTGCGGCTGGCGCGTCGGCGACGGGCGCCGGCGTAACCGGGGTCGACACACCGGGATCCGCAACGGGCGTCGACGCCTCTTGCGCCGCGAGGGCGTCGGCCAGCTGCTTGTCCAGCCCGGTCGGCGCCGGGGTGGGCGCCCACACCAGCGCGGACGCTACGAACACCGATGCGGCGGCCAGCGCGGCTGCCACCAGCCTGCTGCCGGTACGCCCGCCGGGCACCGTGCGCCAGCCGGCCTGCACCGCGCCGCGGTACCCGAGGCGCAGGACGGGCCTTTCGATCCAGCGGTACGAACCCGCGGCCAACAGCGTCGCGACGGTCACCTCCACCCCGGCGACCAGAAGCGTCCGCTGCCCGCAGATGCGGTCCCCGAGCACGAAGACCGGCCAATGCCACACGTACAAGCCATAGGACCGGGCACCGAGCCAGCACACCGAGGGTCGCGACAGCAACCGGCCGATCAGGGTGCGGCCGTGTCCCGCCCCGACGATGAGCAGCGCACTGGCTGCCGAGACGGCGACGATACCGCCCTGGTAGGTCAGCGAACCGTTCTCGTCCAGCAACCAGTAGGCCAGGGCTATCACGGCCAGGCCGAGCCGGGCCGATGCGCCGGTGAGCGCCGTCCGGCGCGCCGACCAGTGCACTCCTGACGCCGCCGGCCAGACGGCGGCCAACACGGCGCCGCCGAACAGCCCGGCGCTGTGAGTAGCCGTGCTGTAGTAGATCGGCGAGGGATCGGTGGCGGGCTGATACAGCAGAGCCATTGCTGTCGCGGAGGCAACCGCACCCAGTCCGGCGACCACCGCGACCGCCCGGGCACCGGGTCTTCGGCGATACCAGCACAGCACCGCCACGACGATCGCGGGCCAGACCAAGTAGAACTGTTCCTCCACCGCCAGCGACCACAGGTGCTGCAGCAACGACGGCGGCCCGAACTTGGCGAAGTACGACTGGTGTTCGCTGATCTGCACCCAGTTGCTGGTGAAGGTCAGCGCACCCGAGACCTCGGTGCGCAGCGCGTGCAACAACGAGCGGTCGACCAGCGCGGTCACGCCGACGACGACGAACAGCATCGGCAACAACGGCGACAGAATCCGGCGGGCCCGCCGAATCCAGAACTGGCGCAGGCTGATTCGACCGGTGTCCGCGCGCTCGGCGAGCAGTAGCCGAGTGATCAGAAACCCGCTGATCACGAAGAACACGTCGACGCCGAGATAGCCGCCGGGCAGCCATGCCGGATTGACGTGATACAGCACGACCGCACTGACCGCGAGAGCCCGCATGCCGTCGATCCCGGGCAGCTTGCCCGGACGCGAGCGCGTCGACGCCGGAGCAGCGGACCCGGCCCCCACCCGCGTGGAGCATGAGATCGTCGCCACTGTTGGTCGGCTCCCCGCTGCCGCTTACCAATTCGAAGTTGTCTTCGAGTGAGCTAGGCTAGCCGATCCGACGCGCAGTGGCAGGTATTTGAGCGTCCGCGGCGTCGTTGGCTACGCCGGTTCCTCGACGTCCATCTCGGTCAACACCCGCCGCAGCAGTTTTCCGGTCGCGTTGCGGGGTAGCTCCTCGATGAACACCACATCGCGCGGCACCTTGTGGCGAGCCAGGTTGTTCTTCACATACTGCTTGATCTCCGTCGGGTCCTGGCTGGCACCCGGCTCGGAAACGATGAAGGCGCGCAACCGCTTTCCGAACTCGACGTCGTCGACACCGACCACCGCCACCTCGGCGACGTCGGGGCGTTCCTCGAGCAGATTCTCCACCTCCTGCGGGAAGACATTCTCACCGCCGGACACGATCATGTCGTCGTCGCGGCCGTCGACGAACAGCAACCCGTTCTCGTCGATGTGGCCCATGTCACCGCTGGACATGTAGCCGTCGATGATCTGCTTGTTGCGGCCGTCGGTGTAGCCCGAGAAGGGTGCGCCGTTGCGGACAAAGATGCGGCCGCGACGGTTCGAACCCTCGATCCGGCGGTCGTTTTCGTCGTACAACACCACCTCGCACGTCAGCGGCGCGCGACCGGCAGTGCCGGGTGCGGCACGGAGTTCTGCGGGGGTGGCCACGCTCGCGATGGCGCACTCGGTGGAGCCGTACATGTTGTAGAGAACGTCGCCGAAGGTGTCCTGCACGCGGGTGGACAACTCGGGACTCAGCGCCGACCCGGCGATCAGGATCACTTTCAGCGACGAGGTGTCGTACTTCCCGAGGACGTCGGGACCCAGCTCCACCATCCGGTGCAGCATCGTCGGGACCGCAACCAACATGTCGGCTCGGTGATCGGCGATGAGCTTCAGCGTGGCTTCGGCCTTGAACCGCCGCAGGGTCACCACTTTGTTGCCCAATGCCGCACCGACCGTGTAGGTGGCCCAGCCGGTGCTGTGGAAGATCGGCGAGACGATGACCATGGTTCCCTTGCGCGGGAACGGGATTCGGTCGACGATCTGGGCGGTCGCCAGCGGATTCACCGTGTCGCGCGGCGCGCCCTTGGGCAGGCCGGTCGTGCCGCTGGTCAAGATGACCGAGCCGCCGGATTTGGTCGGCGGCGGCAGCGGGTCGGTGGAATTCGCGGCGACGATGTCGTCCAGCGTGTGTGCCGCCGCGGGCAGCTCCGCGCCCTCGTCCACCCAGGTCAGCACGCGCGGCAGCTCGGGGGGCAGGGCGTCGAGCAGACCGAGGAATTCGCTGTCGTGCAGCACCACGCTGACGCCCTCGCGCTGGCAGACCTCGGCGAATTGCGGTTTGGCGAAGCCGGTGTTCATCAGCACCATGCGGGCGCCGATCTTCCCGCAGGCCGCCATCGTGATGATCAAGCCGCGGTGATCGCGACACAACAGCCCGACGACCGAGCCGGCGGCGACACCGAGCGACTGCAGACCGTGCGCCAGAGCCCAGGACTGGTCGTCGACCTCCTGGTAGGTCAGCGTCCCGCGTTCGTCGACAATCGCCGGCAGCGTCGGATACCTGCGGCCACCCAGGATGGTCATGGTGGCCTGCGGACCGTAGACGCGCGACAGCTTGCCGCCCTGAATCGTCGAATTCAGGTCTTTCAGGTCGATGATGCCGGTATCGGTGAGTCGTTTGACCGCCCGTCCGGCCTCGCTGATGTGCTGCAGCTTCTGCCGGATGCCGGTCAGTGCGCTGGCCATTGGCCCCTCCTCGACGAAAAGTTCGCGACAACGGAGGTTGTCGGTCCGTAGGCTATACCTGCCGCCGCCCGTGCCGCGACGCCATCTGACCCACCCATAGACTGACCCTTCGTGGGCATGCTTTTCGGCTTTGCGCCGTGGATCGTCTATTGGGTCCTGGTCGGTAACGTCCCATTCATCACCGCGGTGTCGATCGCGCTGCTGATGGCCGTCGCGGTTCTCGCGGTCGGGCGGGCCACCGGCAAACCCGGTCAATCGCTCGAAATCGGTGCCGTCGCAACGTTTGTGGTGTTGGTGGTGCTGGCCGTCACGGTTGGCGACACCTTCATGGAGCGCTGGATTCAACCGCTCAGCAACGCGGGCATCTTCCTGGTGACGCTGGTCGGTGTGCTGATCGGCAAGCCGTTCGTGCGCGAGTTCGCCGCGGCCGAGCAGCCCCCGGATGTCGTGAACACCGCGCTGTTCCGGCGGATCACCACCATCCTGACCTGGGTCTGGGTCGCCGCGTTCGCCGGGATGACGGTGTCGTCGGCGATCCCGCCGATCGTGCAGGACGGCGCGACGATCCTGGACACCAAGACCACGCTGTCGTTCACCTTCTACTGGGTCGTCCCGTTCGTGTTGCTGGGCGCGGCGGCGTTGGCATCGCGTTTCCTGCCCGAACGGATGCTGGCCGGAATCGACGACATCGCCCGGGAAACATCCTTCGTGGCCTACGACGAGGCCACCATCGACGAGCTCTACTACCTGGCCCAGGAGCACGCCAACCGGGAGGTCGGCCCCGGCAAGGAGGCCTACAACGTCAAAGTCGGCGGGATGGGCACGCCACTGACCGGCGACGAGTCCCGAAAGTCGTGGCCCTCGACGTACAAGGTGCGGGACAAGAAGCGCTAGCGGCGCAGCTGAGCCGCCGTGTCTACTAATTCACCACGACACGCTATTCGACACTGTGATATACGCCTCTTTTCGGCGGCAATAATTAAGAACTTCTTATTTAACGATCAGCACGCGTGTCAATAAATTATTAGCCATAAGCAGGCGGAAGCTTGTTGTGGAGGCGTTTTGTTGTTTGCTAGGCACGTACGGCCGGGACCCCGCTTTGGGCTCACCTGAGCAAATACTAAGCCAGGAAGTGTGACCCAGATAACAGCGCCGAATTTGCATTCTATTCGGCAGAAATTCGACCACTAGAATGGCTGATTAACGCATTAAACCCATGATGCCGTCATGCGCATCAACCGGAAGCCGGTGTCACCCAGGTGGGCGCGACGCACGCCGGCCTCGAGGTCCGACGAACGACAGTAAGGCGGTGCCAACGTGAGTTTCGTGAGCAGCAGGAACGGCGAATTGATTCAGCACGCGGCGGCCGCCGAGCCGGTGACCGTCCAGATCCCGGTGAACAACGGCCCCATCAGCGGCATCGCCGCCAGCCCCGACGGCAGCAGGCTGCTGGTGACCAACTACGGCGGCGCCAGCGTCTCGGTCATCGACACCGGCCATTACCGCGTGGTGCAGACCATCCGCGGCGTCGACGAGCCGTTCGCCCTGGCCGTGGACGCCGCTGACCGCGCCTACGTGTCCAGCGTGGCGAACGCCTACGACGCGATCCAGGTCATCGATGTGCTCACCGGCGACGTGGTCGCCACCCACCCGGTGGCCCTCAGTGTCAGCGACCTCGCGGCCGGCGCGGACGGCAAGCACCTCTACATCGGCCGAAACGGCGCCCGCAACGCCGACGTCGCCGTCATGGACACCGCCACCGGGCACGTGCAGGTGATCGACATCGCGACCACCCCGGGCACCACCACCGAATGCGTCCGGGTCAGTCCGGACGGGACGCGCGTGTACGTCGGCGTCAACGGCCCGTCCGGGGGGCAACTGGTCGTCATCGACACCGGCGCAGAACTGGAAGAATCCGGTCGGCGTTCGCGGTGGCGCCGCAGGAACAAATCCCGCGGCAACAGCGAGCCGGCGGTGATCGCCACCATCGAAATCGGGCTGGCCGTGCGCGACGTCGCCGTCAGCCCCAACGGCGCGCTGGCCTACGTCGCCAGCAGCGGTCCGGAGTTCGCCGTCGTCGACGTTGTCGACACCCGCACCAACAAGATCACCGGCACCCGCAAGGTGGCCGAGGTCAGCGGCATCCTCACCCGACTCACCCTCAGCGGTGACGGCGAACGGGCCTACTTGGTCAGCGACGACAGCGTCACCGTCCTGTGCACGCTCACCCAGGACGTCGTCGAATCGCTGAAGGTCGCGGCTGAGCCGTCCTGCGTGGTGGAAAGCCCGGACGGTCGGTACCTGTATGTCGCCGACTACTCCGGCTCCGTCCTGGTGGCGCCGATCGCCTCGGAGGCCGGCTTCGAGCAGGCCGCGCTGGAAAGTGCGCACTCGACGGATCTGTTCGTCCCCGACGTGCTGCGCTACGACGCCGCGCTGGTCTGACGGCCCTCGGGCCGAGGTTTCTCGTCGCGCGGCGCGGCGATAGCATTCGCGCAGGAGATGAGGCGGTGCTGCGCCGCGACGCGTGAGGCGGTACATCGATGTACAGCACGATGCAGGATTTCCCGCTGACGATCACCGCGATCATGCGGCACGGGTGCGGAGTCCACGGATCGCGGGAAGTCATCACGGCCACGGGTGGGGGTTACCGCAACACCACCTACCGCGAACTGGGCCGGCAGGCTGCCCGGCTGGCAAACGCGTTGCGCCGCATCGGCATTACCGGCGATCAGCGGGTGGCCACCTTCATGTGGAACAACGCCGAACATCTCACGGCGTACCTCGCGGTGCCCTCGATGGGGGCGGTGCTGCACACGCTGAACATCCGGCTGTTCGCCGAGCAGATCATCTACGTGGCCGGCGAAGCCGAGGACCGCGTGCTGTTGGTCGACCTGTCGCTGGCCGAGTTGTTGGCGCCGGTGCTGTCCGAACTCGACACCGTGCACACCGTCATCGCGGTGGGCGACGGTGACACCGCGGTGCTGGAAGAGTCCGGCAAAACGGTGGTGCGCTATGCCGACGTGATCGACGGCGAGTCAACGGAATTCGACTGGCCGTCGCTCGACGAGAACTCCGCGGCCGCCATGTGCTACACCAGCGGCACCACCGGACACCCCAAAGGGGTTGTTTACAGCCATCGTTCGAGCTTCCTGCACACCATGGCGACGTGCACCACCAACGGCATCGGGGTGGGGTCCAGTGACCGGCTGCTGCCGGTCGTGCCGATGTTCCACGCCAATGCATGGGGTCTGCCGTATGCGGCGCTGGCAGCCGGCGCCGATCTGGTGCTGCCCGATCGGCACCTCGACGCCCCGTCGTTGGTCCACATGGTCGAACACCTGCGCCCGACGCTGGCCGGCGCGGTGCCGACCATCTGGAACGACGTCATGCATCATCTCGAGCGCAACCCCGGCCATGACATGTCCTCGTTGCGCCTGGTCGCCTGCGGCGGATCGGCCGTCCCGGAATCGCTGATGCGCACTTTCGAGGACAAGCACAACGTGCAGATCCGACAGCTGTGGGGGATGACCGAAACGTCGCCGCTGGCGTCGATGGCCTGGCCGCCGCCCGCGACGCCGGACGAGGAGCACTGGGCCTTCCGGGTCACTCAGGGCCAACCGGTGTGCGGCGTGGAAACCCGCATCGTCGACGACGACGGCCGGGCGCTGCCCCATGACGGTAAAGCGGTGGGGGAGTTGGAAGTTCGCGGGCCGTGGATCACCGGCTCGTACTACCTGAACCAGGACGAGTCCAAGTTCGACTCCGGATGGTTGCGCACCGGCGACGTCGGGCGCATCGACGAGCAGGGCTTCATCACCCTGACCGACCGCGCCAAGGATGTCATCAAATCCGGCGGCGAATGGATCTCGTCGGTCGAACTGGAGAATTGTCTGATCGCGCACCCCGACGTGGTGGAGGCCGCCGTCGTCGGCGTCCCCGACGAACGCTGGCAGGAACGTCCGCTGGCCGTCGTCGTCGCCCGGGAGGGGGCCGACCTCACCGCGGGTGAACTGCGAAAATTCCTGTCGGACAAGGTGGTTCGTTGGTGGCTGCCCGACCGGTGGACCTTTGCCGAAAAAATCCCCCGCACCAGCGTCGGCAAGTACGACAAGAAGACCATCCGGTCGCGCTACGCCGAGGGCGCCTACGATGTGACCGAGGTGCGCGACTAGACACCGCGAGCAGACGCAGACTCGCACAATTTCGTGCTCGACAGTGCGATTCTGTGTCTGCTCGTGGCCGGAAAGAGGGGGATATGACCCAGCCCGTTACCGTCGAGCAGTCCCGAGCGATACCCGTCTCGGTCGAGGATGCCTTCGCCGGCACGATGCCGATCTCGCTGCCGCACGTCTGTTCTCAGTGGTACGGGGCGATCCCGCCCATCAAAGCGGTGCGCGACCAAACCGGCGATTGGGACTCGGTTGGACAGACCCGCACCATTCTGATGGTCGGTGGCGGTCGCGTACACGAGGAGCTGACCAGCGTCGACCCGCCGCATTCGTTCGGCTACACACTGTCGCGAGTCAGCGGTCCGTTGGCGGCCCTGGTCAGTTCGGTCGACGGCAAATGGTCGTTCGCGCCGGCGGGCACCGGAACGCGGGTGAGCTGGCAATGGACGCTGCACCCGAAATCGTCGGCGACGGCGCCGCTGCTACCGCTGTTCGGCAAGATGTGGAAGGGCTACGCGCGCGTGGTCTTAGAAAAACTGTCCGCGCAGCTGGTGCATTGAACTCATGTGTCGACTCTTCGGCCTGCATGCCGGCACAGAGGTTGTGACGGCGACCTTCTGGTTACTCGACGCACCCGACAGTCTCGAGACGCAGAGCCGCAAGAACCCCGACGGCACGGGACTGGGACTATTCGACGAACGCGGCCGGCCACAGCTGCACAAGGAACCGATAGCGGCCTGGCAGGACCGGGATTTCGCCACCGAGGCGCATAGTCTGTCCGGTACGACGTTCATCGCCCACGTCCGCTACGCGACGACGGGATCCCTGGACGTGCGCAACACCCACCCGTTCCTGCAGGACGGCCGGATCTTCGCGCACAACGGCATGATCGAGGGTCTCGACGTCGTCGACGAACGGCTGCGGGAACTCGGCACCCACGACCTGGTGCTGGGCCAGACCGACTCCGAGCGGGTGTTCGCCTTGATCACCGGATACATCCGAGCCCAAAAAGGCGACGTGACAAGCGGTTTGGTCGACGCCGTCGGCTGGCTGGCGACGAACGTGCCGATCTATGCGCTCAACATCCTGCTGTGCATGGGCACCCAGATGTGGGCATTGCGGTACCCGCAGACCCACCAGCTGTTCATGCTGGACCGGCGCCACGACGGCCGACCCGATTTCGACATGTCCACCAGCAGGATCCACGCCCAGAGCGAGACGCTCACCCAGACTTCGGCGGTGGTGTTCGCCACCGAGCCGATGGACGACGACGACCGCTGGTGCCTGCTCGACCCGGGTGAGCTGGTCTACGTCGACACCGACCTGCAGATCACCCGCAATCTGGTGTTCCCGGATCCGCCCCGACACCTGGTGCGCAGGGACGATCTCACTCAGCCGGTCTTCCGCGCCCAGCACGCGATGCCGGGCACGCGGCACCTTCCCTAACCCCGGCTGGCAGAGTAGTTGCAATGTCCTCCCGACGCGCACTTGTCCTGGCCGGTGGTGGAGTTGCGGGAATCGCCTGGGAGACAGGCGTTCTCTGCGGCATCGCCGACGAATCGCCGGACGCGGCGCGGCTGTTGCTGGAATCCGACGTGTTGGTCGGCACGTCGGCGGGGTCGACGGTGGCAGCTCAGATCAGCAGCGGGAGCACGCTGGCCGAGCTGTTCGACCGGCAAGTGGCGGAGACGTCGGCCGAGATCGACCCCGGCGTCGACATCGACTCGATCACCGCGCTGTTCCTGGACGCGCTGCGCGAGCCGGGTGCCTCCAAGGCGCAACGGCTGCAGCGGATCGGCGCGGTGGCGCTGGCCACCCGGACCGTGCCCGAGGCCGTGCGCCGGGAGGTGATCGCGCACCGGCTGCCGTCGCACCAATGGCCGCAGCGCGACGTGCGGATCACCGCGATCGACACCGAAACCGGGGGCCTGGTGATCTTCGACCGCGACTCCGGAGTCGAGTTGGTGGACGCGGTGGCGTCCAGCTGCGCGGTGCCCGGGGCGTGGCCGCCGGTGACGATCGACGGCCGGCGCTACATCGACGGCGGCGTCAACAGCACGGTCAACGTCGGTGTCGCCGACGACTGCGACGCGATAGTGGTGCTGGTGCCCGCCGGCGCGGACGCTCCGTCACCGTTCGGTCCGGGACCCGCCGCCGAGATCGCCGCGTTCCCCGGCACTGCGCTGAGTGTGTTCGCCGACGAGGAGTCCCTGACGGCATTCGGGCCCAACCCGCTCGATCCGCGTTGCCGGATCGGGTCGGCGCGGGCCGGGCGCGAACAGGGACGCCGCGAGGCCGGAGCGGTCGCGCGTTTCCTCGGCGTCGCCGAATAGTCAGCGGGTCTCGACCGCGTTCCGATCCTGCTCGTCGTCGCCGGAGTTCTCGAACGCATCCAACGCGCGGGTCGCCAGCGCGCGACCAGCGTCGATCACCTCGACGGCACGGTGGAACTCCAGGCTGCGGCAGGTGGTACGCGGTACCTCGATCAGCAGGTCGGGCGGATAGGCCGCCAACGTGTGGCGGGCCAGTGCGGACTGGGCGATGTCTATCGTCCGGTTCATCACGTCGAAACCGCCCAGCTTCGGGATCTCCGGCGCATCGACATCGTCGTCGTCGCATTGGTCGACCGCGTCGGCTTCGTCCTCCAGATCCGGGACGGTCGCCCCGAACCGGCTCAACATCGCGCGCGCCGTGGGACGGTCCAGCAGTGCCTTGGCGGCGCTGGTGTCGAACAACGCGGTGGTGCTGCGCAGCATGCGGTTCAGCCACTCTGCGGTCACACCCGGTTCGGCGTCGCGGGTGGCACCCGGCTCGCTGCCGTTGAGGCTCACCGCGATGGTCAGGTCGGAGTTGATGGCAGCGATCGGCGCCATCGGCAACGGGTCCAGGATGCCGCCGTCGGCGAGCAGACGGCCGTCGATCTCGTGCGGCGCAATCACACCCGGTATCGCGATGGACGCCCGGATGGCTTCGTCGACGGGACCACGCTGAAACCACACCGACTTGCCGGTCAGTAGGTCAGTGGCAACCGCGGTGTAGGGGACGTCCAATTCCTGGATGGTGACCGGACCCAGGATGTCGCGCACCGCGTCCAGGATCTTCTCGGCCCGCAGCACCCCCGCCGCCGTCAACGACGGGTCGAGCAGGCGCAGAATCGTGCGCTGGGTGAGGGACTTGGCCCAGTCGGCGAGTTCGTCGAGCCGTCCGGCCGCCTGAACGCCGCCGACCACCGCGCCCATCGACGAGCCGGCGATCCCGACTATTTCGTAACCGCGTTCTTCTAGCGCCTGGATCACCCCGATGTGGGCGTAACCGCGGGCGCCGCCGCTGCCCAGCGCCAACGCGACGCGAGCGCCGGACGATCCGCGCGGACGAACGGAATTCGGACCGGCCATGGCCTCATTCTGCTTGGCGCGGCCCGCACCGGCAGAACCGGCCAAGGGTTTCTTGCACCCCTGATCGGAATTCGAAAGTCAGCCTCAACCGCATTCGCCGCGGGCGCCTGCCAGCTGCCGGCAACGCCGGACGCGGACCTCTGGACCATCGCCAGGTACGGCTCGATGGCGGCCTCGCCGGTACTGCCCTGGGCGTCCATCCACACCTTGGCGGCATGGCAGGCCTGGAAATACTCCTCTTCGGTGGATTCCGCGGGCGCGTCGACCCGGGTCGTCACACCGGCGGGGGAGACGCCGATCGCTCCGGCGGGCAGCGAACTGGACGCGGGCGACGACGGCGCCGACGAAGAACCGGCATTGCCGCCGCTGCCGCCGCCCGAGCAGCCGGCCACGACGGCCGAAACGACGACCACTGCGCACAGCACTACCGACCGCGCTGAGAGGTGTCTGCGTCGGCACACGCCACCCAATCTATGCAACACTTTCCCCGTGTTGGAGCGGTTCGGACTTTGCGAGTGTTGTCGGCCCTGACGCCGCCGCTTGCCCCAGCCGTTTCCCACTCCGGAGTTCTGTCCCATGGCTCTGCCTCTTTCGCAGTCTCTTTCCCGTCCCTTCTCCGCCCCCGCTGCCGCGCTGGCCGTTCCCTACCCCGGGCCCACCCGGCTTCGGGTGCCGGATCTGCTGCATGCCACCGATCAGGCCGCGGACGACGTGCTCAGTGGGCGCTGCGACCACCTGTTGCCCGCGGGCGGCGTGCCCGAGAACGACCGTTGGTTCGTCCGCATCCACGGTGACGAGGAACTCGACCTCTGGCTGATCAGCTGGGTCCCCGGGCATGCGACCGAACTGCACGACCACGGCGGTTCGCTCGGCGCGCTAACGGTGCTTGCCGGGTCGCTCAACGAGTTCCGTTGGGACGGTAGAAAATTGCGTCGTCGGCGGCTCGACGCCGGCGATCAGGCCGGTTTCCCGCTGGGCTGGGTGCACGACGTGGTGTGGGCGCCGCGACCGGCCGCCTCGTCGCCTCCGCTGGAGCCGACCCTGAGCGTGCACGCATACTCCCCCCCGCTGACCGCCATGTCGTATTACGAAGTGACCGAACGCAATACGCTGCGCCGGCAGCGCACCGAACTGACCGATCAGCCCGAAGGGCCAGGATGAGCCGGATCGACCGGGTACTGGACGCGGCCCGCCAACGGTATCGCCGACTGCCCGCCGATGAGCTGCCCGAGGCGTTGCGACGCGGCGCGGTGCTCGTCGACATCCGGCCGGCCGCCCAGCGCGCCCGCGAAGGCGAGGTTCCCGGCGCGCTGGTGATCGAACGCAACGTCCTGGAATGGCGCTGCGACCCGACCAGCGACGCCCGCCTGCCGCAGGCCGTCGGCGACGACGTCGAGTGGGTGATCCTGTGCTCGGAGGGCTACACCTCGAGCTTGGCGGCCGCCGCACTGCTGGACCTGGGTCTGCATCGCGCGACCGACGTGGCGGGCGGCTATCACGCGCTGGTCGCCGCCGGCGTGCTGGACCTCGCAGCCGGCTAGTTGTCGCCGGACGGCCCTTCCAGCGTCACATTGGCGTGCAGCAGCGGTCGCAGCCGTTCGGTCTTGTCCTGCGTCCATCCCGGCGGCGACAACACCGCGGCCCAACCGTCGGCGCAGTTGGCGACGTAGCGGTGGCCATGCCCGTCGGGAACGTCGACCGCAACCGCCATGTCGGCGGATACCTGCAAGAACGTGATGAACGGGATCCAGCGCATGGCGGGCAGCACGTCGGAGCCGGGTGTTTCCTTCAGCCAGTCCGGTTCTTTGAACAACAGGTTGGGGGTCCACCAGGCGATGGGATCGGAGGCGTGCTGCAGATAGACAACCCGCGGTCGGCCCCACTCGGCTTTGGGCCGGTCCAGATCCTGTTGCTGCGCAACGAATCTCACATTGTGACCGTCGTCGTATATCGGTAACCATTGCGGCGAACCGCGATCCCGGGTCGCGGTCAGCTGGGTCCAGATCGTGTTCTGGAACGTCGGTCCGCTGAACAGGGCGCCGTCGGTGCGGGCCAGGACGTTGTTGAGGCTCATGAACGGCGCCTCACCGCCGAATGATCCGAGGCTCTCACCGAACACGACGAGTTTGGGGCGCTTGAACTCCGGCAGCTGCTTGATCAGCTTGTCGACGGCCTCGAACAGTGCCTGCCCGGCGTGCCGGGCGTTCTCCTTGTCCACCAGGAACGACAACCAGCTCGGCAGGAACGAGTACTGCATGCTGACGATCGCGGTGTTGCCGTTATACATGTACTCCAGCGCCGAAGCCTCCGCCTCGTTGATCCATCCGGTGCCGGTGGTGGTGGCCACCGCGACGACGGCGCGTTGCAGGCCGCCGGTGCGCATCAGCTCGCGCGCCGCCAGATCCGCGGTCGCGTCGATGCCGTCCGCGGATTTCAGGCCCGCGTAGGCCCGGATCGGCACAGTGGCCGGAGCGCCGTTGAATGCGGCGAGCTTTCTCGTCGACGGTCCGCCCTGGACGAAGAGCCGGCCCTGATGTCCCAACGACTCCCACGAAACCAGCGAGCCCGGACCGCCGGAGCGCAGGTTGGTTCGCGGGGGAGCGGTGTCGGGATCCATCTCGTTGTTGACCGACGAGAAGGTGCCGTTCATGGATCTCATCGCGAACTTGAGGACCACGCCGTTGAGCAGGCTGATGGTCAGCACCGTGAGTCCGATGGTCACGATGGCCGCCGACACGCGAAACGGCGCGATCCGATCCACTTGTGCCACAAGACCTCTGACCAGCCATCGAATGAGCTTGCCGATTTCCACCAGGGTGAACAGCACGATCATCGACAGTGCGGCGGTGTAGGGGTACTCGTACCATTTCAGGTGCGGTACTCCCATCAGGTCCCGCACGTCGTCCTGCCACACGTGGAACCGGATGGCCATCACGACCACTCCGATCGCACCGACCACGAGCAGCGGCGGCCACGCCCAGCCCGGTGCCGGGGCGGTGGTGTTCTGCGAACGCATGTAGCGGACCAGCCAGACGGTGAAAACGCCCAGCCCGTAACCGATTGCGCCGGAGACGCCGCTGACCACGCCCTGGAACAGCGGACCGCGGGGCAGTAGCGACGGCGTCAGCGACAACCACAGGAAGATCAGGCCCAGCAGGGTCCCGGTGTAGGTGTAGTTGCGGACCCACCACCGTCCGTGCACCAGCGGCGGCGCCAGGTCCCTATCGAGGTCGCTTGGCTCGTCGTCGGTCGCGACGGTGGCGGTACCGCTCATCGGTGGGTGAAATCGGGCGGGCGCTTCTCGATGAAGGCCGCCATGCCCTCGGACTGATCGTCGGTGGCGAACAGCGAGTGAAAAAGCCTGCGCTCGTTGAGAAGTCCCTCGGCCAGCGTCGATTCGAATGCCCGGTTGACGGCCTCTTTGGCCATCTGCGCGGACGGCAGCGACATCTGCGAGATGGTCGTGGCGACTGCCTTGGCCTCGGTCAGCAAGTCGTCGGCGGGAACCACTCGCGAAACCAGTCCGCTGCGCTCGGCTTCGGCGGCGTCGATGGTCCTTCCGGTCAAGATGAGGTCCATCGCCTTGGCCTTGCCGATCGCGCGGGTCAACCGCTGCGAGCCACCCATGCCCGGGATGACACCCAGCTTGATCTCCGGCTGGCCGAATTTCGCGGTGTCGGCGGCGATCAGCAGGTCGCACATCATCGCCAGCTCGCAACCGCCGCCGAGGGCGTATCCGGCTACCGCGGCGATCGTCGGGGTGCGCACGGCGGCCAGCTTGCCCCAGGGAGCGAAGAAGTCGGCCCCGAACGCGTCGGCGAAGGACAGATTGGCCATCTCCTTGATGTCGGCGCCCGCGGCGAACGCCTTGGCCGAACCGGTGATGACGATCGCACCGATGCCCGGGTCGGCATCCAATTCGGCTGCGGCACTGGTGACTTCACCCATCACCTGGCTGTTGAGCGCGTTCAGTGCCTTGGGCCGGTTCAGGGTGATGATGCCGACGCGTTCGTCGCGGTCGACGAGGATGGTCTCGTACGTCATCTTTGCCTCTCTAGAAACTCAGGTCGTCGTCCAGGGGCGCGAAATAGGCCGCGACGTCGGCGACCGTCACCTCGTCCAACCTCGCCGGCGACCACTTCGGGTTGCGGTCCTTGTCGACCAGTTGTGCGCGGATGCCTTCGACGAAATCGTGCGAACGCAGCGACGCCGAGGACACCCGATAGTCCTGCACCAGAACGTCTTCCAGCGTCTCCAGTTCACCGGCGCGGCGAACCGCTTCGAACGTCACCGACAGCGCGATCGGGGAGCGGGTGGCGATCAGGTCCGCGGCCTTGTTGGCCTCTGCCGCGTCGTGGCTTCGCAGCGCGGCGACGATATCTGCGACGGTGTCGGCCGAATAGCACTCGTCGATCCATTCACGTTGTGCCGCAAGACCACTCGGTGGAGGTTCGACGGCGTGGTGGGCGAGCGCGCCTTCGACGCCGTCGGTGGCGACCGCCGCGGTGAACGCGTCCAGGTCGCTGTGTGGCACGTAATGGTCGGCGAATCCCAGCGCGATGGCGTCGGCGCCGTCGAACGGTGCCCCGGTCAGCGCGGCGTGCAGGCCCAGCTTGCCCGGCGCCCGGGCCAGCAGGTAGGTGCCGCCGACGTCGGGGATGAAGCCGATGCCGACCTCGGGCATCGCGATCTTGGAGGTGTCGGTCGCCACCCGGGTATTCGCGTGGGCGCTGACCCCGACGCCGCCGCCCATCACGATGCCGTCCATCACCGCCACGTAGGGCTTGGGAAACCGGCCGATCTGTCCGTTGAGCAGATACTCGTCGCGCCAGAACCGTCGCGCCTCGACGCCGTCTTTGCGGGCGCTGTGATAGAGCGCCACCACGTCGCCGCCGGCGCACAACCCGCGCTCGCCGGCGCCGGTGAGCACCACCGCGCGCACCGCCTCGTCACGCTCCCACCGGGTCAGGACCGTGGCCAGCAACTCGACCATGTTCTGGCTCAGCGAGTTGATCGCCTTCGGCCGATTGAGGGTGACGAAGCCGACCCCGCCGTCTACTCGGGTCAGAACCTCGTCGGACTCCCCAGTTACGGCCCCAGTCACCCGCTCGTCTCCCCTCGTCGGAATACCTGGCCTACCGCGGCCACGTCGACCATGAGTTTGACCAGCAATCTAGATCGTTACTCGCTCGCCGATGCCCGCGGGGCTAAGGTTGAGGGCTATCCGGACCTTCATCCGGACTGGGTACAGGAGTCCCGGACGAACTAGACACAGCAGCTCCGCTGGGGAACCCGAGCGGACCACCAATCGTTGAGCAGTTGTTCGTCGGCTAACAGCCACATGAATCTCAGAGAGGATCCGACGGTGCGGGAGACAAGCAACCCGGTATTCCGCTCGCTGCCGAAGCAGCAGGGCGGGTATGCGCAATTCGGTCCCGGTCTGGCGCCGGGGTACCAGGGTGACCCCTACGCTCCTTACCAGCCGCAGGTGAGGCCTTCGCGCCCGCTCACCATCGATGACGTCGTCACCAAGACCGGCCTGACGCTGGCCGCCCTGTCGGCTGTCGCGGCGGTGTCGTACTTCATGGTGGCCGCTAACAAAATGCTGGCGTTTCCGTTTGTCCTGGTCGGTGGCTTGGGCGGCTTCGGATTGTTGATGTTCACGATCTTCACGGGCAGGCAGGACAAGCCGGCGCTTGTCCTGAGTTACGCCGCGTTGGAAGGTCTGTTCCTCGGCGCTTTTTCATTCCTGCTGACCTTCAATGTGAATATCGGCGGTCAGTCGCCGAATGCCGGGGTGATGATCGGCCAAGCCATCCTGGGCACGCTCGGCGTGTTCTTCGGCATGCTTGTCGTCTACAAGACGGGCGCAATTCGCGTCACGCCTAAGTTCGCCCGGATGCTTTTCGCTGCGTTGATCGGTGCGGTTGTGCTGTCGATCGGCAACCTGATCATGAGCTTCTTCACCGACGGTGCCGGCCCGCTGCGTAACGGCGGGACTATCGCGATCATCTTCTCGCTGATCTGCATCGGCATCGCCGCCTTCAGCTTCCTGATCGACTTCGACGCCGCCGACCAGATGATCCGCGCGGGGGCGCCGGAGAAGGCGGCGTGGGGAATCGCGCTGGGCCTGACCGTGACGCTGGTCTGGCTGTACACCGAGATCCTGCGCCTGCTGAGTTATTTCCAGAACGACTAGTCGATCCCCTCGACGGGCAAAGCCGGCACGCCATCGCGTGCCGGCTTTCTCTTTGTCTGGGCTCTCGCGTTGAGTCTGCGTTGAGGGCGTGGGTTACTCGCACTTTGTCGCCCTGAGCGCAGAGTCAACTGAGGTGTCGGTGCGCGCTGGCACCATTCCGTCATGAACTACGCAGGTGGACTATTCATCGGCAGTGAGGCGCTTGCCGCGGGCGAGCTGAGTAAGTACGAGCTTCGCAAGTATTACCGCGCGATCATGCCGAATGTCTACCTGGACAAAGGAGTCGAGCCGTCGTTGCGACAACGCACTGTTGCCGCGTGGCTCTGGTCGCGTCGGGAAGCGGTAATAGCCGGTGCCGCTGCATCGGCGATGCTCGGCGCCAAATGGGTTGACCACGACGCGCCAGTCGAGTTGATCTGGCGCAACGCGAGGACACCGCCGCGCGTCGTGACGCGCGATGAGTTGTTGTTAGCTGGCGAGTTCCAACGGCTGCAGGGAATGCCGGTGACGACGCCCGAGCGCACCGCCTTCGACATCGGCCGCCGCGGACCCCTCGGTCGCGCCGTTGCCAGACTCGATGCCCTTGCTGCGGCGACCGACTTCAAAGTTTCCGATGTCGAGGAGTTGGCTGCCGGCCATCGGCATACCCGCGGCTTGCGCCAACTGGAAGCCGCGCTGGGTCTGGTGGACGGCGGGGCTCAATCACCAAAGGAAACCTGGCTGCGGCTGCTGTTGATCGATGCGGGTTTCCCGAAGCCTCGCACGCAGATACCGGTGCTGGGGCCAGACGGATTGCCCCGGTACTTCCTTGACATGGGCTGGGAAGACATGATGTTGGCGGCCGAATACGACGGCGAGCAGCACTGGACCAACCCGGAACAGTACGCGTGGGACGTCGAACGCCAGGAGTACATCAACGAGGTCGGTTGGACCGTCGTCAGGGTGGTGAGTCGGCATCGGGCCGCAGATATCATTCGCCGAATGCATTGTGCCTGGGACGCGTGCTCGTTGCGTTGAGTCTGCGCTGAGGACGCCGCCTTCTCGCACTTTTGCGCCGTGGACGCAGAGTCAGCGGACGGCGGGGTCGGGAGTGCGTTGAGTCTGCGCTGAGGGTGCCGCCTTCTCGCACTTTTGTGCCCTGAACGCAGAGTCAACGGGCGGCGGGGTCGGGAGTGCGTTGAGTCTGCGCTGAGGGTGCGTCGTTCTCGCA
>NZ_JCALCN010000035.1:0-38025 GCF_059812345.1 Mycobacterium sp. NGS59 | reverse complement strand
GCGCGCCTATGGCCAGGCGTGTACGCGGTTCTGCGCGGGCTCGAGACCCAATTCGATCAGCAACTCGGTGGCGTCGGCGGCCTGCTCGCAGATGGTCGGGATCTCCGGTCGTTCGGTGGAATTGAATGGTTCCAGCACGAACGCGGCGGGATCCTTGCGCCCGGGTGGACGGCCGATCCCGATCCGCACCCGTTGAAAGTCCTTGCTGCCCAACGCCGAAGCCACCGAACGCAGTCCGTTGTGGCCGCCCTCACCGCCGCCCAACTTGAGGCGGATACGACCGAACTCGAGGTCGAGTTCGTCGTGGATGACGATGACGTCGCCCGGCGGTACCGAGTAGAACTTGGCCAGCGGCCCCACCTGCCGGCCGGACTCGTTCATGTAACAGCGTGGCTTGGCCAGCACCACCGGCCGCCCAGCCAACCGGCCGGTGCTGACTTCGGCGCCGGAACGCTTGTGCGCCTTGAATTTCGCGCCCATCCGGGCGGCGAGCAGGTCGGCAACCACGAAGCCGAGATTGTGGCGGGTCCGGGCGTAGTTGTCCCCCGGGTTGCCCAGGCCGACCACGAGATGGGGTTCGGCCATCGTCGCCTACTCGGAAGCGTCGGCGGCCTCGGTCTCGCCGCCCTCTTCGTCTGCGGCTGCGCCCGATTCCTCGGCCTCGCCCGTGTCGCCCGCACCTTCCTCGGCCAGGTCCTCGGCGGTCGGCGCCTGGACCACGTTGACCACCAGCAGGTCCGGGTCGGAGACCAGGGTGACGCCGTTGGGCAGCTCGATCTGGCTGGCGGTGAACTGGGTGCCTGCTTCGGCGCCCTCGACGGACACCGTCAACTGCTCGGGAATCGACAGCGCTTCGGCCTCGATCTCGATGGCGTTGGCGTCCTGCGTGACCAGCGTGTCGGGGCCGGCTTCGCCCTCGACGATGACGGTCACCTCGACGGTGACCTTCTCGCCGCGGCGCACTACCAGCAGGTCGGCGTGCTGGATGGTGCGTCGGATCGGGTGGATGTCGATTGACTTGGTCAGCGCGAGCTGTTCCTTGCCGGCGATGTCCAGGGTGAGCACCGCGTTGGTACCCGAGTGGCGCAGCACGGCCGCGAAGTCGTGGCCGGGCAGCTCCAAGTGCTGGGGGTCGGTGCCGTGCCCGTAGAGCACGGCGGGAATCCTGCCTTCGCGCCGGGCGCGGCGGGAGGCGCCCTTGCCGGTGTCGGTGCGCACCGAGGCGGTGAGCTGGTTGACTGCGGACTTGGCCATGTGTGTCGCTCCTGTGTGTGAGGGCACGGCCAGGGATCGCGACAGGATGTCGGTCTCCGTCGATAACGGTGCTGGTCTAGCTCGTGCACCCTCGCCGTGACGCCCGGTCAGGTTAGCGCATTCGTGGTGCGCGGCGGAAATCAGAGCGGGCCGCGGGCGGGGTCGTCGTCCAGGTTGAAATCCTGCCGGAAAACCCCGCCACCAGCGCAGAGCCAGCGCCCGGGCGGGTCAGCTCAGAGCGCAAACTCGACGCCGGTAAGGCGCTCGGACAGCTCCCAGAGCGCGGTGGCCATCGCCTCGTCCTTGGCGGCCGGACTCCGCCCGACCGTTTGGGTTCTGCCCAGATAGCCGAACCGCGGCCCGACGTAACTGCCGCCCGGCAGGTCCTGGGACGCCGCGTACAGCGTCTGGCGGGCGCCGAAGTCGGCGTTGGTGGCGACCACGCGCGTCGCCGCCGACACCACCGCGTCGCTGAGCCTGCGTCCGGACGCCCCCTGCAAATTGGTGTGCGAGTAGCCGGGATGGGCGGCCAGCGCGCGCAGCGGCGAACCGGCCGCGTCGAGTCGGCGTTGCAGTTCGCTGGTGAACAGCAGGTTGGCCAGCTTGGACTGGCTGTAGGCCAGCCACGCCGAGTAGCGCCGTTGCTGCCAGTTCAGGTCGGCCAGGTTGATCCGGCCCGGCCAGTGCGCCATGGACGACACCGTCACCACCCGGTCGCGCAGTTTGGGCAACAGCAGGTTGGCCAGCGCGAAGTGGCCTAGGTGGTTGGTGCCGATCTGGCTCTCGAAACCGTCGCTGGTGGTGGCGTAGGGCGCGGCCATGATGCCGGCGTTGTTGATTAGGATGTCGGCCGCGTCCACTCCGTCGGCGAACCGACGCACCGACGACAGATCCTGCAGGTCAAGCGTGCGTACTTCGACATCTTCGTCGATCCGCTGGGCCGCGGCCTGACCTTTGTCGGTGTTGCGGACCGCCATCACGATGCGGGCGCCCCGCCCGGCCAGTTCGCGGGCAGTCACCTCGCCCAGGCCGCTGTTGGCTCCGGTGATGATCACGGTGCGCCCGGTGAAAGGTGGTAAATCTGCGGACGTCCATTGGGTCATACCGCTCAGTTTCCGATGCCGAGCCTGACGGGTTCGCGACGGGGTCGGTTCGCGCCATTCCGCGCTGATGGACCGGGGCTTTCCCATGGGTTGCGGCGGCCCGGCTGGCTACCATGAGCCAACACGCGGAGATGCCGACCGAAATGGGTGTGAGCGAGTTGCTGCCGACTGGGACGGTGACCTTGCTACTGGCCGATGTCGAGGGGTCGACACGGTTGTGGGAGACGCAGCCGGAGCAGATGACGGCGGCGCTGGCCGCGCTGAATGTCGCGGTGAACGAGACGATCGCGGCCTACGACGGGGTGCGTCCGGTGGAGCAGGGTGAGGGCGACAGTTTCGTCTCGGCCTTCGCGCGGGCGTCGGATGCGGTGGCCTGCGCATTGACGTTGCAACGGGCGCCGCTGGCCCCGATCAAGTTGCGTATCGGCCTGCACACCGGGGAGATCCAGTTGCGCGACGAGAGCAACTACGCGGGCCCGACGATCAACCGCGCCGCGCGGCTGCGCGACCTGGCACACGGTGGGCAGACAGTGCTTTCGGGAGTGACCGAGTCGCTGGTTATCGACCGGTTGCCCGACGGAGTTTGGTTGACGGACTTGGGCAACTACACGCTCAAAGGTGTCTCCCGCCCCGAGCGGGTGGTGCAGCTGTGCCATCCCGAGTTGGGTAGTCAGTTCCCGCCGCTACGGGTGCAGACCGGCGTCACATCGCACAATCTCCCGGTGCAGTTGACGAGTTTCGTTGGGCGCCAGGCACAGTCGGCAGACCTGCGGGGTCTCGTCGCGGACAGCCGGCTGGTGACGATGACCGGAGCCGGTGGCGCGGGCAAGACCCGGCTGGCCATCGAAGTCGCGACCCAACTGAATTCCGAGTTCTCCGACGGGTTGTGGTACATCGATCTGGCACCGATCACCGATGCCGCCATGGTGCCGGTGACCGTCGCGCGTACCTTGGCGCTGCCCGATCAGCCGGGCCGTTCCACCACCGATCTGTTGGTGCGCTTCTTCGGCGCGAAGTCGATGCTGCTGGTGCTCGACAATTGCGAACACCTGCTGGATGCATGCGGGGACATGGTGGTCGAGCTGATGGCGGCCTGCCCGCAGTTGACGATCCTGGCCACCAGCCGCGAGCCGCTGGGGGTGCCCGGTGAGTTGAGCTGGCGCATACCGTCTTTGGCGATCGCCGACGAAGCCGTCGAGTTGTTCGCCGACCGGGCCCGACGGGCGCGTCCGGATTTCGTCGTCGACCGGGACAGTGCGAAGTTGGTGCAGGACATCTGCACTCGTCTGGACGGGATGCCGTTGGCCATCGAGCTTGCCGCGGCACGGGTTCGGGCGCTGTCGTTGTCGCAGATCGTGAGCAGTCTGCAGGACCGGTTCCGGTTGTTGACCGGCGGGGCTCGCACCGCGGTGCGGCGCCAGCAGACGCTGCGCGCGTCGGTGGACTGGTCGCACGCGTTGTTGACCGAGCCGGAGCGGGTGCTGTTTCGCCGACTGGCGGTTTTCGTCGGCGGCTTCGACCTCGACGCCGTCCAAACCGTCGGCGCCAGTAGCGAAGTGGAGGCATACCAGCTGCTGGACCAACTCAGCCTGTTGGTGGACAAGTCACTGGTGGTGGCCGACGACAACCCGACCGGAATGCGCTACCGACTGTTGGAGACAGTGCGCCAGTACGCGCAGGAGAAACTCGGCGAGTCCGGGGAAGCCGACGAGGTACGCACCCGCCACCGCGACTACTACACAACCACCGCAATACATTTGGACTTGACGGCCCGACCCGGTGACGAGCGACTGCTCACCTGGGCGCAGACCGACATCGACAATCTGCGGGCCGCTTTCGCCTGGAGCCGCGAGCATCACGACAACGAGTCCGCACTGCGCTTACTCTCGGCGCTGCGGCAGTTCTGGTTGCGAAAAGGGCATGTGCGCGAGGGTCTGGCTGATTTCGACGCCATATTGCCCGACGTGGCGCCAGGACAGGGCCGGGGGCAGGTCGCGCCCGCGGTCTGGGTAAGTGCGGTGGCGGACCGGGCTGCCGCCGCGGCCTGGGTTTCGGTACCCGCTGATCTGGACCAGGCGCAGGAGGCGCTGGCCCAGGCCCGCCGGCTGGAGGATCCGGCGCTGATCACCCATGCCCTGATCGCATGCGGAATGATCACGCTCTACACCTCCGACGGCGGTCAGCCCTATCTCGCCGAAGCAATCGAACTGGCCCGCGCCGGTGGTGATCGGTGGAATCTGAGCCAGATCCTCAGCTACCAGGCCACCGCGGGCGTGTACGCCGGCGAACCGGTCGCAGCGCGGGCGGCCGCGGAAGAAGGGCAAGCCATCGCCGATGAGCTGGGCGACCGGTTCATCTCGTGCAACTGCCGGGTATGGCTGGGGGCGGCACTGGCCGTCCTGGGTGATCTTTCGCGAGCCGTGCAGGTGCTGCGGGTGCTGGTCGACGAAGTGCAGGCCGCCGGGGATTCCACCTTGACGGTCTTTGCGCAGGTGGTCCACGCGAACGTGCTGACCTATCAAGCCGAATCGGTTGCGGCGACCGCCGCCGCACAGGCAGCGCTGACCGCCGCCGAGGCGATAGGTGGGTACTACGGAGACGCGGTGTACGGGGTGCTGGCCAATGCGGCCCTGTCCGGCGGTGACGTCGGGGCGGCCAAGCAACTGTCCGAGACTGCTCTGCAGCGCACCGTTCTGCTGACCGGAGCATTCGGCAGCTTCTTCAACCCGCTGGCCGAAACCGCTTTGGCCGCAGGCGATCTGGTAACCGCGCGACGATGGGCTGACGCGACCGCGGCGCTGGTACGGGGCAGCCATCAAGTCAACGCGCTGGCGATCCGCTCCTGCGTCGCGCTGGCCCAGGGTGAACCGGAGCAAGCCGAACGCGATGCCCACGAAGCACTCACGCACGCCGCGCGCACTCACGCCTACCTTCGGGTCCCGCAAGCCCTGGAAACCCTGGCCCACCTCGCGGCCGACCGTGGTAATCACCAACATGCCGCGCGTCTGCTGGGCGCGGCCGACAACGTCCGACAGGTCCTGGGCATCGCCCGCTACCCGATGTACCGGGCAGGTTACGACGCGGCTCTGGCGTCCGTCCGAGAAGCTTTGGGGCAGAGCGTGTTCGAGGCCGCGTGGGTGGAGGGGACCGCTCTGTCCGCGGAGGAGGTGATCGGCTATGCGCAACGTGGACGCGGCGTCCGGAAGCGTCCCGCCAGCGGGTGGGAATCGCTCACCCCGATGGAGCACGACGTGGTGCGGTTGGTGCGAGAGGGCTTGGCCAACAAGGATATCGGGACGCGGTTGTTCATCTCACCGCGCACTGTGCAGACTCACCTGACACACATCTACGCCAAGTTGGGCCTGGCGTCGCGGGTGCAGCTCGTTCAGGAGGCGAGTCGCCACAGCTGACCAGCCCCCTGATGGCGCGAGCAGACGCAAAATCCCCCATTTTCGGTACGAAATAGGGGATTTTGCGTCTGCTCGCGCCACGTTGGGCGACTGCTCGCGCTACTTCTTGGCCACGACGAAGCCGCGGATGATGGCCTCGACGTCGTCGGACTCGGCCACCGCCTGGTCGGCCAGGCTGGTGATGATCAACTCGACCAGGTATCGCTGGTTGGCCGGCGGCGAGCCGGTCGGCAGGACCACCCGGTTCCAGCTGCGCATCCGCGCACCCTTGAGTTCGTAGGTGCCCTGGACCATCGAGGAGGGGAAACCGTTGAAGTCCGCGGTGGAAGCGTCCAGTTGGTGAAAGCCCTGTGGCAGATCGGCATTGGCGTGCTTGATCGCCTCGCTGGGTTTGAACTCGCCTTTCAACCTGAACACCACCAGGATCGCCGCCGGGTAGTTGTCCCCCTTGGAGATCATCAGCCTGCTGGCGGTGACTTTCGGATCGCCGCCGCGAACGGACCAACCCGGCGGCGTCGGGATCGACACCGTGAGGTCGGTCAGCGAGCCCGGCTCGACCGCATCACCGGTGACACCCTCACCCTCCAGATACTTCGACAGCGGGACCGGCGGCTCCGTCGGCGCGGCCGTCTCACTCGTCGTCGAACTCGTCGTCCAGATCGACTGGTAGTCAGGGGCTTTCGGCCCGCACGCGGCGGTCGCCAACAGCAGGACCGCGGCCACCGCCGCGCGTAGAGCCGTGACAGTCACAAAATCTCGCGGACCGCGTCGATCGGGCGGGCCAGCCGGGTGCCCTTGGGTGTGACGACGAACGGTCGCTCGATCAAGATGGGATGTTCGGCCATGGCGTCGAGCAACTCGTCGTCGCCCGCATCGGCCAGACCCAGTTCGCCGTACAGTGATTCGCGTTTGCGCACCGCCGTCCGCACCTCGATACCGGCATCGCGGATCATCTTCGCCAACTCGTCCCGCGTCGGCGGCGTCTTGAGATACTGCACCACCGTGGGCTCTAAACCGTTGTCGTGCAGCAGGTCCAGCGTCTTGCGGGACGTGCTGCACTTGGGGTTGTGGTAGATCACGACGCGCGCAGAACCCATCTACGCGTCCCCGTCGAAAAGTCCTGTGACTGAGCCGTTCTCGAAGACCGCGCGGATGGTGCTGGCCAGCAGCGGCGCGATGGACAGCACGGTGAGCTGCGGGAAGCGCTTCTCCTCGCCGATCGGCAGCGTGTTCGTCACGATCACCTCGCGCGCACCGCATCCGGCCAGACGCTCGGCGGCGGGATCGGACAACACACCGTGGGTCGCGGCGATGATCACGTCCTGCGCACCGTCGTCATGCAACAGCTTGACCGCGCCGGCGATGGTGCCACCGGTGTCGATCATGTCGTCGATCAGCACGCAGGTCCGTCCCGCCACCTCACCGACCACGCGGTTGGACACCACCTGATTGGGCACCCGCGGGTCGCGGGTCTTGTGGATGAAGGCCAGCGGCACGCCACCGAGGGAGTCCGCCCACTTCTCGGCGATCCGCACCCGGCCGGAGTCGGGGGAGACCACCACCATGTTGCCGTCGGGGTAGTTGTCGCGGATATAGCCGGTGAGCAGGTTCTGCCCGCGCATGTGGTCCACGGGTCCGTCGAAGAAGCCCTGGATCTGATCGGTGTGCAGGTCGACCGTCACGATCCGGTCCGCGCCCGCGGTCTTGAGCAGGTCGGCCACCAGCCGCGCCGAGATCGGTTCGCGGCCGCGGTGCTTCTTGTCCTGCCGGGCATAGGGGTAGAACGGCAGCACCGCGGTGATCCGCTTGGCGCTGCCGCGCTTCAACGCGTCGATCATGATCAGCTGTTCCATCAGCCACCGGTTCACCGGGGCCGGGTTGGACTGCAGCACGAAGGCGTCGCACCCACGGACCGATTCGTGGAACCGCACGAAGATCTCGCCGTTGGCGAATTCCCGCGCGGTCTGCGCGGTCACATGGACGTCGAGCTCCTTGGCTACCTGCTCGGCCAGCTCCGGGTGGGCGCGGCCGCTGAACAGCATCAGGTTCTTGCGGTTATCGGTCCAGTCGTGGCTCAACGTGCTGCCCTCGCCGTATCGGGGTCGAGATAGGAACGCCTCATCGTAGCCGCACTACGGGACGGCGAATTCACGGTGCCTGATCCGCTTCTGGTTGCCGGTTGGCCTCGTCGGCGGCCCGCGCGGCGGCTGAGCCGGGCCGTTTGCGTTGCACCCAGTTTTCGATGTTGCGCTGGGGACCGGCGGACACCGCCAGCGCACCGGGCGGGACGTCCTCCCGGATGACCGTGCCGGCACCGGTATAGGCGCCGTCGCCGATGTTCACCGGCGCGACGAACATGGTGTCCGATCCGGTGCGCACATGCGAGCCGATCGTGGTGCGCCGCTTGTTCACGCCGTCGTAGTTGACGAACACGCTGGAGGCGCCGATGTTGCTGTGCTCGCCGATGTCGGCGTCGCCGACGTAGGTCAGGTGCGGCACCTTGGTTCCGGTGCCGATCGTGGCGTTCTTGACCTCGACGAACGCCCCCAGTTTCCCGTCGCCGCCCAGCACGGTTCCGGGTCGCAGGTAGGTGAACGGTCCCACCGTCGCACCGTCGCCGACGGTCGCCGACGTGCCGTGCGTACGGCACACCGTGGCGTCGTCGCCGACGCTGACGTCGGTCAGCGTGGTGTCCGGACCGACGACGCAGCGGCCGCCGATCTGCGTGCGGCCCAGCAGCTGGGTGCCGGGGTGGATGACGGTGTCGCGCCCGATCGTCACGTCGACGTCGATCCAGGTGGTGGCGGGGTCGATCACGGTGACACCGGCGAGCTGGTGCGCGGCCACGATCCGGCGGTTGAGTTCGGCGCCCAGTTCGGCGAGTTGGACGCGGTTGTTGACGCCGGCCACCACCGCGCTGTCGTCGACGTGGCGGGCGCTGACGGTCTGGCCGTCGCGGCGCAGGATCGCGATGGCGTCGGTCAGGTAGAGCTCCTGTTGGGCGTTGTTGGAGCTCAGCCGGCTCAGCGCCCAGCGCAGCGCGGCGATGTCGAACGCGTAGACGCCGGTGTTGACCTCACGGATGCTGCGCTGGGAGGGGGTGGCGTCGGTCTGTTCGACGATCGCCATCACTTCGTTGTCCTGGGTGCGCAGAATGCGGCCGTAGCCGTGCGGGTCGTCGAGCGTGGTGGTCAGCACTGTCACCGCCGGCTGGCCGCCCGGGTGAGCCCCGCGGTGGCCGGCGATCAGGTCGGCCAGCGTGTCGGCGTCGAGCAGGGGGGTGTCACCGGCGGCGACGACGACGATGCCGGCGTAGTCGTCGGGCAGCGCGGACAACCCGCACAGCACCGCATGCCCGGTTCCCAGCGGTTGATGCTGCAACGCGACGTCGATGGTGCGGCCCAGATCGTCGCCCAGCTCGGCGACCAGGGGGGAAATGCGCTGGTGGTCGTGCCCGAGCACCACGACCAGGTGCTGTGGCGCCAGCTTCGTCATTGCGTGCAGCGAATGCGACAGCATGCTGCGGCCGCCGATGCTGTGCAGCACCTTGGGGGTATCGGAACGCATCCGGGTGCCGGGACCCGCCGCCAACACCAGGACTGCGGTGTCGCCACGAAAGGTCATCAACTCTCCTCAGTTTGGCCAAGTCTGCGCTCGCGAGCGTGCGGGGCTGCTCGCTGACACGCCGTCAAGCGTGTCATTTCACGCACGCTCGGGGCAAAACGGCCGGGCTCCGTCGCCAGGACTCGAACCTGAACTATCTGAACCAAAATCAGAGGTGCTGCCGATTACACCACGACGGATTGCGGCGGTCCGGGACCGCGCGAATGACTTTAGTCTGCCGATGTTGTCCTTTCGATGTCGATATAGGCCGCCGGCACGCTTCGAGTGCAGAATGTCTGAGTGACCACCTGGGACGAGCAGTGGCCGATCATGATCCTGGCCGTCGTCATCTCGGTGCTGTGTGGTCTCTACGCGGTCCGGGTCGCGCGGCGGAAGAACCGCGGGGTCGCCGAGGCGTTCGTCATCGGCGCTGCGCTCGGCCTGATCGGCATCGTGATCGTCGCCCTCTTGCCCTCGCGGCCGTCTGCCAAGAGGAAATCATCCCCACCGGCGGCTAAGGGGCGCGGTGGCTGAGCCGCTCAAGAGCCCGGAGAAGGAACCGCGGACACCGCGCGCCCGGATGACCGGCAGCGAGCGACGCCACCAACTCATCGGCATCGCGCGGTCGCTGTTCGCCGAACGCGGCTACGAAGGCACCTCCATCGAAGAGATCGCCCAGCGCGCCAACGTGTCAAAACCCGTCGTCTACGAACACTTCGGCGGCAAGGAGGGCCTGTACGCCGTGGTCGTCGATCGGGAGATGTCGGCACTGCTCGACGGCATCACGTCGTCGCTGACCAACAACCGGTCCCGGGTCCGGGTCGAGCGGGTCGCGCTGGCGTTGCTCACCTACGTCGAAGAACGCACCGACGGTTTCCGCATCATGATCCGCGACTCGCCCGCCGCGATCAGCTCCGGCACCTATTCCAGCCTGCTCAACGACGCCGTCAGCCAGGTCAGCTCCATTTTGGCCGGCGACTTCGCCCGACGCGGCCTGGATCCGGACCTGGCGCCGCTGTACGCCCAGGCGCTGGTGGGCTCGGTGTCGATGACCGCGCAGTGGTGGCTGGACACCCGCGAACCCAAGAAGGAAGTGGTGGCCGCGCACCTGGTCAACCTGATGTGGAACGGCCTGACGCACCTGGAAGCCGATCCGCAGCTGCAGGACGAGTGAACTGCGCAAGAACTTCGCAAGCGCCCGCTGTTGAGATCGGTTGAGCGGCCCGCCAACAACGGAGGAACCACCATGAACCGACCAATCCCGCCCATCAAGACAGCCCTGCTCGGGTTGGCCGTCACCGCTTTGATGTGGGGCGGCGTCGAGCTAGCCACGCCCGCCCAAGCAGCCGGCAACTGCCCCCGCCTGCAGGCCTGCACCACGTGGTGCCCCGGCGACCCGAACCCAGCCGGCCGTCCCGTCCCGTGGGACGGCGGCGTCTGCCACGACTACTACTGGGACTCCTACGGCGTGCACGACGTCGGCGACGGCGCCTTCTACTCGTGGGCGACGATGCCCTGGTAGCCGGGCCCGATCGGCTCGTTGACTCTGCGTCCAGGGCGGCAAAGTTCGAGTAGAGCGCGCCCTGTGCGCAGAGTCAACGCACAGCCGCGCCCCTAGAATGGGCGCATCATGACCGCACCGGGGGCTGCTAGCCCAGATACCCCGATCGCGGGGCTCGTCGAATTGGCGCTGACCGCGCCGACCTTTCAACAGCTCATCGAGCGTGCCTCCGATCGTCCCGACAGCTTGTCGCTGGTCGGGCCCGCCAGCGCGCGACTTTTCGTGGCCAGCGCCCTGGCGCAGCAGGGTCCGCTGCTGGTGGTCACCGCCACCGGCCGGGCGGCCGACGATCTGACCGCCGAACTGCGAGGTGTATTCGGTGAGGCGGCAGTGGTGTTTCCGTCCTGGGAGACGCTGCCGCACGAACGGCTGTCGCCGGGCATCGACACCGTCGGCACCCGGATGATGGTGCTGCGCCGGCTGGCCCACCCCGACGACGCCCGGCTCGGTCCGCCGTTGCGGGTGGTGGTGACGGCGGCGCGGTCGTTGCTGCAACCGATGGCGCCGCGCCTGGGGATGTTGGAACCTCTGACGCTGACCGTCGGTGACGAGATCCCGTTCGAGGACGTGGCCGAGCGGCTGGTCGAGCTGGCCTACACCCGGGTGGACATGGTGGGTCGTCGCGGTGAGTTCGCGGTTCGCGGCGGAATCCTGGACATCTTCGCTCCCACCGCCGAACATCCGGTGCGCGTCGAGTTCTGGGGCGACGAGGTCACCGAGATGCGGATGTTCTCGGTCGCCGACCAGCGCTCGATCCCGGACATCGAAGTAGCCACCCTGGTCGCCGTCGCCTGCCGGGAACTGCTGCTCACTTCCGACGTGCGGGCCCGCGCGGCCGAGTTGACCAGGCAACATCCGGTGACCGAGAACACCGTGACCGGCAGCATCGTCGACATGCTGGCCAAGCTGGCCGAGGGTATCCCGGTCGACGGCATGGAGGCGCTGCAATCGGTGTTGCAGCCCGGCGACGGGGCGCTGTTGACAGACCAGCTCCCCGACGGGACACCGGTGCTGGTATGCGACCCGGAAAAGGTGCGCACCCGCGCCGCCGACCTGATCAACACCGGGCGGGAATTCCTGGAGGCGTCGTGGTCGGTGGCGGCGCTGGGCACGGACGCCCCCGTCGACGTCGAGCAGCTGGGTGGCTCCGGGTTCACCGAGTTGGAAGACGTGCAGGCCGCGGCGCGCTCGTCCGGCCATCCCTGGTGGACGTTGAGCCAGTTGTCCGACGAGTCCGCCGTCGAGCTGGACATCCGCGCCGCGCCGTCCGCGCGCGGGCACCAGCACGACATCGACGGGATCTTCGCGATGCTGCGCGCCCATGTCGCGACGGGCGGATACGCCGCGATGGTCGCACCCGGCACCGGCACCGCCCATCGGGTGGTGGAACGGCTGGCCGAATCCGAGATCCCGGCGGCCATGCTGGACTGTGGCGCCGCGCCGAGTCCCGGGGTCGTCGGCGTGCTCAAAGGCCCGCTGCACGAGGGGGTGGTGATCAACGGCGCCAACCTGGTCGTCATCACCGAAGCCGACCTGACCGGCAGCCGCGCCACCGCTGTCGAGGGCAAACGACTGGCGGCCAAGCGGCGCAACACCGTCGACCCGCTGGCGCTGACCGCCGGCGATCTGGTGGTGCACGACCAGCACGGCATCGGCCGGTTCGTGGAGATGGTCGAACGCACCGTCGGCGGGGCGCGCCGGGAGTACCTGGTGCTGGAGTACGCCTCGTCCAAACGAGGAGGCGGATCCGACAAGCTCTACGTCCCGATGGACTCGCTGGATCAGCTCTCCAGATACGTGGGCGGGCAGGCGCCGGCGCTGAGCAAACTCGGCGGCAGCGACTGGGCCAACACCAAGACCAAGGCGCGCCGCGCGGTGCGGGAGATCGCCGGCGAACTGGTCGCGCTGTACGCCAAGCGCCAGGCCAGCCCCGGCCACGCGTTCGCGCCGGACACCCCCTGGCAGGCCGAGATGGAGGACGCGTTCGGTTTCACCGAGACCGTCGACCAGCTCACCGCGATCACCGAGGTCAAGGCCGACATGGAGAAACCGATCCCGATGGACCGGGTGATCTGCGGCGACGTCGGCTACGGGAAAACCGAGATCGCGGTGCGGGCGGCGTTCAAGGCGGTGCAGGACGGCAGGCAGGTCGCGGTGCTGGTACCCACCACGCTGCTGGCCGACCAGCACCTGCAGACCTTCACCGACCGGATGGCCGGGTTCCCGGTCACCGTCAAGGGCCTGTCGCGGTTCACCGACCCGGCGGAATCCCGCAAGGTCATCGACGGGTTGGCCGACGGGTCGGTCGACGTCGTAATCGGCACCCACCGGCTGTTGCAGACCGGGGTGCGGTGGAAGAACCTCGGTCTCGTCGTCGTGGACGAGGAGCAGCGCTTCGGCGTCGAGCACAAGGAACACATCAAGAGCCTGCGCACCCACGTCGACGTGCTGACCATGAGCGCCACCCCGATCCCGCGCACGCTGGAGATGAGCCTGGCCGGGATCCGGGAGATGTCGACGATCCTCACTCCGCCCGAAGAGCGCTACCCGGTGCTGACCTACGTGGGGCCGCACGACGACAAACAGGTCGCCGCGGCGCTGCGCCGCGAATTGCTGCGCGACGGGCAGGCCTTCTACGTGCACAACCGGGTCAGTTCGATCGATCGGGCCGCTGCTCGGGTTCGGGAACTGGTGCCCGAGGCGCGGGTGGTGGTCGCGCACGGCCAGATGCCCGAGGAGCGGCTGGAGCGCACCGTGCAGGGGTTCTGGAACCGCGAATACGACATCCTGGTCTGCACCACGATCGTGGAGACGGGTCTGGACATCTCCAACGCCAACACGCTGATCGTCGAGCGCGCCGACACCTTCGGCCTGTCCCAGCTGCACCAGCTGCGGGGTCGGGTGGGCCGCAGCCGCGAGCGCGGCTACGCCTATTTCCTCTACCCGCCGCACACGCCGTTGACCGAGACCGCCTACGACCGGCTGGCGACCATCGCGCAGAACAACGAGCTGGGCGCGGGCATGGCGGTGGCGCTCAAAGACCTCGAGATCCGCGGCGCCGGGAACGTGCTGGGTGTCGAGCAGTCCGGGCACGTCGCGGGGGTGGGCTTCGACCTGTACGTACGCCTGGTCGGGGAAGCGGTCGAGGCGTACAAGGCCGCGGCCGACGGCGAAACCGTCAGTACCACCGAGGAACCCAAGGACGTCCGGATCGACCTGCCGGTCGATGCCCACCTGCCCCCGGACTACATCGCCAGTGACCGGCTCCGGCTGGAGGGCTACCGTCGGCTGGCCGCGGCCGGTGGTGACACCGAGATCACCGCCGTGGTGGAGGAGCTGATCGACCGGTACGGCCCGCTGCCCGAACCCGCCGAGCGGCTGGTGGCGGTGGCACGGCTGCGGTTGCTGTGCCGGGCTTCCGGGATCACCGAGGTCAGTGCCGTATCAGCGGCGACGGTGCGGCTCTCGCCTTTGACTCTGCCCGATTCGGCCCAGGTGCGGCTGGCGCGGATGTATCCGGGCGGGCGCTACCGTGCCACCACCTCGACGGTGCAGGTTCCGATCCCGCGGGCGGGCGGAATTGGCGCGGGACACATCCGTGATGTCGAATTGGTGCAGATGGTGGCCGACTTGGTGACCGCGCTGGCGGGCAAACCGCAGCAAGATATCGGTATGGCCGAGCCCCCGAGTAAGGAGCGACAAGCCTGATGATTGTCGTCCTGGTCGACCCCCGCCGTCCGGCGCTGATTCCCATCGACGCCATCGACCTGCTGAGCGGACCGGTGCAATACACCGAGGAAATGCCGATCGCGGTGCCGTGGTCGCTGCCCGACGCGCACCCCGCCTACACCGGCGACGACGCGCCGGTGCTGCTGTCCTCGGATCCCGATCATCCCGCGGTGAACGCGCGGTTGGCCGCCGGCGCCCGGCTGATCTCAGCGCCGGCGGGGCAGCGCGGGGAACGGCTGATCGACGCCGTGGCGATGATGGACAAGCTGCGTACCGCCGGACCGTGGGAAAGTGAGCAGACCCACGACTCGTTGCGTCGGTACCTGCTGGAGGAGACCTACGAACTGCTGGACGCAGTGCACAGCGGCAACGTCGACGATCTGCGCGAAGAACTCGGCGACCTGCTGTTGCAGGTGCTCTTCCATGCCCGCATCGCCGAAGATGCGGCGTCGCAGCCGTTCACCATCGACGACGTCGCCGACGCGTTGATCCGCAAACTCGGTGCCCGGGTCCCCGGAGTGCTTGCGGGCGAATCGATTTCGCTACAAGATCAGCTGGCGCAGTGGGAAGAGGCCAAGGCGGCCGAACGGTCACGCAAGTCGCGTCACTCCGTGCTGGACGATGTGCACACCGGACAACCGGCATTGGCGTTGGCGCAGAAGGTGATTCAACGCGTCACCCAGGCGGGACTGCCGGCCGGGTTCATCCCGCCGGAGCTGACCACCATCACGCTCACTCCCGACGTCGATGCCGAAAACACGCTACGCGCAGCGGTTCTGGACTTTGTGGACACGGTTCACCGGGTCGAGAAGGAGATCGCGGCCGCCCGTCGCGGTGACACCATCGCCGAGGAACTCGACATGACTCCGCTCGGTGCTGTCTCCGAGGACGAATGGCGCGCCCACTGGCCGGTGGGGCAGACGATGCCCGACGAGCAACTGGGCGTAGCGGACGGCCTGCAACCGGTCGAGCAGCCTGTGGTGGCCGCCAAGGAATCTCGGGGCGGGTCCAAGAAGCGCAAGGGTCGGCGCTGACGGTTCGCCGACCGGCGCGGCGACGTTTGCGGGAACTCAGAGAGTACCCACACCCAGCAATCATCAATGTAGTTGCCTGGAATGCCGATAACCAGCAATCAAGGACCTCAAACGAGATAGCTATGCACACCGACAGCAACGTTATGTACCGGTGGGCTCGCATATCTTCTGTGTGCTGACCGCCCCGGTCGAGCGAGGCCGGCACCAACCCGTGGGACGATGATCGTGACGAAAACGGGGTGATGGCTCCGACGAGGAGACCGACAGGGGAAGTTCGTGTCGCCGAGACGCTGGTTGCGCGCGGTCGCCGTGATAGGGGCGACCGCGATGCTGTTGGCGTCAAGTTGTACCTGGCAGCTCAGCCTCTTCATCCCCGAGGGGGTGCCGCCGCCGGCCGGTGATCCGGTGCCGCCGGTGGACACCCACGCGTCGGGCCGGCCCGCGGATCAGTTACGGGAGTGGGCCGAGGCGCGTGCGCCGGCGCTGGAGATGCCCGTGATTGCGCTGGAGGCCTACGCCTACGCCGCCCGGGTGGCCGAGGTCGAGAACCCGAAATGTCATATCGCCTGGACGACGCTGGCCGGCATCGGGCAGGTGGAAAGTCACAACGGCACCTATCGCGGCGCGACGATCGCGCCCAACGGGGATGTGCGGCCGCCCATTCGAGGTGTCCGGCTCGACGGCACCGGCGACACGTTGCGCATCGTGGACACCGACGCTGCCGCGTTGGAGGGCGCGGCGGACGAGGATGGGGTGGAGCGCGCGGTGGGGCCCATGCAGTTCATCTCCGAGACATGGCGTCTGTACGGGGTCGACGCCAACAACGACGGCACCGCCAGCCCGGACAACATCGACGACGCCGCGCTCTCGGCCGCGGGTTACTTATGTTGGCGCGGCAAAGATTTGGGGACAGCCCGCGGGTGGATCACCGCGCTTCGGGCCTACAACAATTCCGGTGTGTACGCGCGGGCGGTGCGGGACTGGGCGACCGCCTACGCGGCGGGTCATCCGCTGTAGAAAGATGAATCGCTGACTCAGGCTTTAGGCTGCCTGTCAGGGAGCCAGCACGCAAAGGAGAGCCCAGTGCCGATTATCGAACAGGTCGCAGCCCGCGAGATCCTGGACTCGCGCGGCAACCCGACCGTCGAGGTCGAGGTCGCGCTGATCGACGGGACATTCGCCCGCGCCGCCGTGCCCTCGGGCGCCTCGACCGGTGAGCACGAGGCCGTCGAATTGCGCGACGGCGGCGACCGCTACGCCGGCAAAGGGGTGAAGAAGGCCGTGCAAGCGGTTCTCGACGAAATCGGGCCGGCGGTCATCGGTCTCAACGCCGACGACCAGCGGTTGGTCGACCAGGCGCTGGTCGATCTCGACGGCACTCCGGACAAGTCCCGGCTCGGGGCCAACGCGATCCTGGGCGTCTCGCTGGCGGTGGCTAAGGCCGCCGCGGACAGTGCGGCTCTACCCCTGTTCCGCTACATCGGCGGCCCGAACGCGCACATCCTGCCGGTGCCGATGCTCAACATCCTCAACGGCGGCGCGCACGCCGACACCGGTGTCGACGTCCAGGAGTTCATGGTGGCGCCTATCGGTGCCCCCAGCTTCCATGAGGCGTTGCGCTGGGGCGCCGAGGTCTACCACGCGCTGAAGTCGGTCCTGAAGAAGGAGGGGCTGTCCACCGGTCTGGGTGACGAGGGCGGCTTCGCGCCGGACGTGGCCGGCACCAGCGCCGCACTGGATCTGATCATCCGGGCCATCGAGTCGGCGGGGTTGAAGGCCGGCTCGGACGTCGCGTTGGCCCTCGACGTCGCGGCCACCGAGTTCTACACCGACGGCACCGGGTACAGCTTCGAAGGATCCACCCGCAGCGCCGACGAGATGACCGAGTTCTACACCAACCTGCTCGCCAGTTATCCGCTGGTTTCCATCGAAGACCCGCTGTCCGAGGACGATTGGGACGGCTGGACCGCACTGACGGCAGGCATCGGGGACCGGGTGCAGATCGTGGGCGATGACCTGTTCGTCACCAATCCCGAACGCCTCGAAGAAGGCATCGAGCGGGGCGTGGCAAATGCGTTGCTGGTCAAGGTGAATCAGATCGGCACGCTCACCGAGACGCTGGACGCGGTCGCGTTGGCCCACCACAGCGGATACCGCACGATGATGAGCCACCGCAGCGGCGAGACGGAGGACACCACGATCGCGGACCTCGCGGTGGCGGTCGGCAGCGGACAGATCAAGACGGGTGCGCCGGCCCGCAGCGAGCGCGTCGCCAAGTACAACCAGCTGTTGCGCATCGAGGATGCGTTGGGTGACGCCGCCCGCTACGCCGGTGACCTGGCGTTCCCGCGATTCGGTGTGGATCCGAAGTAGTCTTGGCCGCCAAGTCCGACCCGAAACGTCGTTCCCCGGCATCGCGCCCGGGGAAGGCCGGCGACTCGGGCCGGGGCCGTCGTTCCACCAACTCCAGCAAGACCGGAAAGCCGCTTTCGAAGCCGGTCTCCAAACCCGCGCAGACCGCGCCCGACGAAAGCCGCAGCACCCGCTCGCTGCAGGAGCACGTCGTCGAGCCGCTCAAGCGGTCGTTCACCGAGTCCGTTGAGCAGCGGTCGGATCAGCGGCTCGGTTTCACCGCGCGTCGTGCCGCGATTCTGGCTGCGGTGGTGTGTGTGCTGACGCTGACCATCGCCGGCCCGGTGCGCACGTACTTCTCGCAGCGCACCGAGATGGCGCAACTGTCGGCCACCGAGGCCGCGTTGCGCGGTCAGATAAAGGATTTGGAGCAGCGCAAGGGCCAACTGTCCGACCCGGCCTATATCGCGGCTCAGGCACGCGAACGGCTCGGGTTCGTCAAACCCGGCGACATTCCGTTCCAGGTTCAGCTCCCACCGTCGGCGGGGGCGGTCCCGCAACCGGGTGGCGAGGGGGTCGGGCAGGCCAAGAACGAACCCTGGTACACCTCGTTGTGGCACACCATCGCCGACGCGCCGCATCTGCCGCCGACCGCCGCTGCTCCGACGCCCGAACCCGCTCCGACGGCCCCCGGTGGTTGAGCGTGCGGACCTGGACGCGGTAGCACGACAGCTGGGCCGCGAGCCGCGCGGAGTGCTCGAGATCGCCTACCGGTGCCCCGACGGCACCCCGGGAGTTGTGAAAACGGCGCCCAAATTGCCTGACGGAACGCCCTTTCCGACGCTGTACTACTTGACGCACCCGGCGCTGACAGCAGCCGCGAGCAGACTCGAGACCACCGGACTCATGCGCGAGATGACCGAGCGACTGGGCCACGACGCGGAATTGGCGGCCGCGTACCGTCGGGCACACGAGTCCTATTTGACCGAGCGGGACGCCATCGAACCGTTGGGGACCACGTTTTCCGGCGGCGGTATGCCGGACCGGGTCAAGTGCCTGCACGTGCTGATCGCGCATTCGCTGGCCAAGGGACCCGGTGTCAACCCGTTCGGCGACGAGGCCCTGGCGCTGTTGGCCGCCGAGCCGGGCACGGCCGCTTTGGTTGGGAGACAATGGGGATGACGCGTGTTGCCGCGATCGACTGCGGTACCAACTCGATACGTCTGCTGATCGCCGACGTCGCTGACGGACGACTGCGCGACGTGCACCGCGAAATGCGGATCGTGCGACTGGGTCAAGGTGTGGACGCCACCGGTCAATTCGCACCGGAGGCCATCGCCCGCACCGAAGCGGCGCTGTCCGACTACGCCGGATTGCTTGCGCAGCACGATGTGCAGCGGGTGCGGATGGTTGCGACGTCGGCCACCCGTGACGCCGGCAACCGCGACGTGTTCTTCGCGATGACGGCCGCCGTGCTGGGCGCGGTTATCCCGGGCTCGGTCGCCGAGGTCATCACCGGCGCCGAGGAGGCTGCGCTGTCATTTAGCGGCGCTGTCGGTGAATTGGACAGTGCCGGAGCACCTTTCGTGGTCGTGGATCTGGGCGGGGGATCGACCGAGATCGTGCTGGGTAGGGCTGCCGACGAGGTCGTGGCGGGTTACTCGGCGGACATCGGTTGCGTCCGGCTGACCGAACGCTGCCTGCGCTCGGACCCGCCTGCACCGGCCGAGGTGGCGGCGGCGCGGGATGTGGTGCGGGAGCGACTCGAGGACGCGCTGCGTGTGGTGCCCGTCGAGGGCGCCCGGACCTGGGTGGGGCTGGCCGGTACTTTTACCACGCTGTCGGCGCTGGCCCACGAGATGACGGTGTATGACGCTGCGGCCATTCATCTTTCGCGGGTGCCGATCGGCAGGCTGGTGGATGTGTGCGACCGGCTGATCGGTATGACGCGCGCGCAACGCGCTGCGCTGGGGCCCATGCACGAGGGCCGGGTGGACGTGATCGGCGGCGGTGCGATCGTAGTGCGGGAGCTGGCGCGCGAACTGCAGGAGCGGGCCGGCATCTCGGAGTTGATCGTCAGCGAGCACGACATCCTTGACGGCATCGTGCTCTCCCTCGTTGCGCGAGCAGACCTCCCGCTTGCGCGAGCAGACACAAAAGCCCCCAGAAATCCCTGATTTCAGGGGCTTTTGCGTCTGCTCGCGGGGCTTATAGAGTCATTGACATGTTCAGCAGAACCGGACGATTTCTGCTTTCGGCTCAGGCCGTCGCTGCAACGGTGGTCTGCCTACTGACGGCGCCGCTGGCCTCGGCGCACGACCCGGACTGCGACACCATCATGCCGGCGGGCGATCAGCTCGAAGCGGTGTTCGATCAGGTTGAGCCGCAAGGGTATACGCCGCCGGGCCTGGGAAGCCAGATCCGTCAGGCCGCGCAGCCGTTGTACACGGTGCCGGGCGTTACCGCGGTGAACCTGCGCAACTGGTCGGACATCTTGGCCGCCAAACTCGATCACGATCGGCGTTACCTGCAGGAAGGTTCCGACGAGCTCTGGTTGACGGCCGACCTCAACACGGCGAGGAGCCATCTGTTGGCCGCGCGCCGGTACTGCCTATGGTCGACCTACACGACCGGCTGAATCCGCCTACGCACCACCGTATTCCGGGCGCAGCGAACCGGCGAGCGCAGACAACGGCACGTGGATGGTGATGGCTCCGCCATCCATCGACCACGCCGGATTCAGCGTCGACGATCGGCCGGGGCGGGGATTTCCCTGCACCATCGGCGCATCGGGCATGTACAGGATCAGCTCATCCGGTGTCAGCGCGAAAGACTGGTAGCCGCCGGTGAACCCGAGGCCGTTGGGGCCGGGTGTCCACTCCGCAACGGTGAATGGATAGTTGTTGGGCGGGTGAGGTGGCGCGGCGGCGTCCAGCGCCGCCGGTAGCACCCCTTCGGTGGCCGGCGGTATGGCGGCCAACGGGTCGACGCCCGGTTTGAACAGGTCGGCAATCATCAGCCGACGACCTTGTGCCATATCGAAAACGAACGACCGGTAGGCGTTGTTGGGCTGCAGTCCGAACGGTGCGAGGACCTCGTGGACGATCAACGACTGCACCGACCCCGGCCCGGCGAAAAGTTCGTAGTCGGCGGTCGCGCTGCTGTCCCGCGGCGCCTCCGCGCCGCTGTGGCGCCAGCCGTCCATGAGTTTGTGGTAGAAGCCGCGCACTGCCGGACCTGAGGTGGGGTTGTCCAGCATCGGTGCGGGCAAGTCGAAGGAGATCAACCGCTCCGCCTTGTTCGGCGAGGTGACCACGGTGTTGCACCGTGCCCCGTCCCAGTTCGCGTTGAGTTCGGCGCAGAACTGGTCGGCGGCCGCCGTTGCTACGGGCGCAGTCACCACCAGTGTCGCCACCGCCATCAGGCTGGCCATCAGTTTCATGCCGCTCACCGCCCCTAGCGCCTTTGTCCGGGTAGTACGACTTTGCTGGCCAGCCACCGGTCGCCCACCTTCTCCATGGTGATCGTGATGGCGTTGACCTCGACTCCTGGTTGGGGGGTCGTGGAGTTGGTGACCGACTGCTCGACGAACAACAGGACTTCGACCCGGTTCGGACGCGCGGATTTCACCGCGGACTCCAGAACGGTGCCGTGTGTCGCGACCTTGTTGTCGATCATCGCCTTGCGCAGCAGCGAACCGGCTCTGGTGTATTGCTCCTTGAATTCTCCGGTGGCCCCGTTGAGGATGTCGTTGAAATTCTTGTCGACCCCGTTCGGGTCGGTGCTGGTGAGTATGACGGCGTACTGCTTCGCCGCGTCGAGTGCCTGTGCGCTGTCGATGTCGGTTTGGTGCTGCTGATACAACAGCCAGCCCGCGTAGCCGGCCGCTGCCAGGACGGCCCCGAGCACGACCGCGGCGATGCCGCGCACCGCTGCTCTGATCCGTTGGCGCGTTCCGGTGCCCGCCCCGCGGGGGAGTCGCACCCGGCGCAACGGCGCGAAGGCTGCCCGGCCGGCGCGCCGCCGACTCGTCTTTTCCTGTCCGCCGCTGCGACCGTCGGAGGACCGAGCGTCTTCGTCGTCGTCTCGGTCTTCGACGTCGGCCTTGCCTGTCGGCGTGGCCGATTCGTCATCTGCGTCGGTCGATGCTTCCGACGAGGGTCCCTCGGTCGCGTCTTCATCGACCGGGTCGGCAACGCCGGTGTCCACCGTGGCTTTCACAGATCTCATACCTTCACGTCGTCTGCTAGATGATCTCGACTTTGCTTGCCAGCCAACGATTGTCGACCAACTCCATGGTCATCATCACCCGGTTGCGATCGATGCGCGGGCTGGGGCGTGTTGCGTTGGTGACCGATTGATCGACGAACAGCAGTACCTCGACTTTGGTCTTGGTCGCCGATTTGATCGCCGAGTCGACGACGATGCCCTTGCCCGCCGCGCCGTTGTCGATGAGTATCTGACGCAGCTGCGCGGACCCCTGGCTGTATTGGTCCTTGAACTCGCCGGTGGCGCCGTCGAGTGCCAGTCGGTAGCTCTTGTCGATGTCCTTCGTGTCCAGCGTGGTCAAGATGACGGCGTAATTGCGCGCGGCCTCGAGCGCCGCCTGACCGGCGGCGGCGGTGTCGTCGAGTTGCTTGACCCGCCAACCCAGATAGCCCGAACACCCCAATGCCGCGACCAGCAGGGCCCCGATCAGAGCGGCGATGACGCGCCGGCGCCGACGTCCGGGCGCCTTACCGGCGACGGCTTCGGCCCGATCACCGTCCTCGCCGTCCTCGCCGTCCTCGCCGTCCTCCGCCCCCTCGCCTTCCTCGTTCGAGCACTCGTCGCCGTCCTCGGCGACCGAAGCATCGCCGTCGCCGTCGGCGACCGAAGCATCGCCGTCGCCGTCCTCGGCGACCGGAGCATCACCGTCGTCCCCGGTCCCGGGTGATGTGCTGTCCGGCTTGACGAGGTCGACCGGCTCATCCGGTTCGTCCAGCCCGTCGGCAAGCTGGTCGAAAACCGTTCTCGTTGAGGTTTGCTTACGCACCGTGGCTCCACATGGCTCTAGTTCGGTATCCATGCCGGCATGGACGGCCCCCCGAATGTGGTGGGCAGGGTGTACGGGGGATAGACCGGAGTGACGTCGGTTACTGCCGTCGGATCGTATCCCGGTGGGGGTCCGGCGGTGTCGTCTCCGGGCGGGCGGGGCGCGTTGCGGGCACCTCGGACCAGCACCGACGGATCCGGGTTGTTGCAGTAGGTGTAGCGGTACGGTTCGGGGAAGTCGGGTTGTGACAGCACCCCGGTGGGCAGGTTGTAGTCGCAGCTGTATTTGGGGTAGAGGTCTGCGATCAGCCAGAGCCCTTTGTCGTGCGCGACGGTGGTCAGCCGTTCGAGCAGGGACTCGTGGTCGGGCCGCCACAGATCCTGCAGCGCGGGGACCCGGAGGTAGAGCAGCTGCGAGAGCGTGGTCAGGTTCCCCAGCAACTGCACCACGGTGTGGCGGTTGTCGTTGATCAGGTTGTCGACGTCGGCCAGCTGGCCCGCTCCCCGATCGACGAGTGTCCGGAACCCGCCGTCCATCTTGTTCACACCGCCCAGGACGTTCTGCAGGTCGACCGAGGTTCCCCGCAGACCCGGCGAGACGTCGCCGAGGGTGCCGAACACCAGCTGGGTGTTGCGTAGCAGGCTCACGGTCTGCGGCAGCACGCCGTCCAGGGTGGAGGACAAGAAGATGGCGCCGTCGAAGATGGCCGCCAGCTTGTTCGGCCCGTCGGGGCTGACTCGCAGTTCGCCGAAGAGAGCCCGCAGCTGCTTGGGCTCCAGCTGTGCCAGTGCGCCCCGGCTGTCGTCGATGATGCGCGGCAGCGAGACGGGGATCGCGGTCTGCTGCCGGCCGATCACTGCGCCGTCGGTCAGGAACGGTCCGCCACCGTGTTGCGGGCGGAAGTCCAGGTATTGCTCACCTGCGGCCGACAGGCCCGATACCCGCACCAGAGAATCCCGCGGGATCCGGTTGTGGGCGTCGATGGAGGCCACCGCCTCCACCCCGTGTTCGGTGAGGTTGATCGCGGTGACGCGGCCGATCGGAATGCCGCGCAGGGTGACGTCCTGGTTGACGAGCAGGCCGCCCGACTCCGGCAGCGACACCCGCACCGAGATCTTCCGGCTCACCGGGTTGACACCCAGGCTGCCCAGCGTGATGTAGGCGAGCGCGATCACGGTGATGAGCCCCAGACCGACAATCGACATCACGATCCGCCGTTTGGCCACCGCTTTGACCAGGTCCACCCCGTGTCGGGCGGACCACTCCAGCGGATTGCGTGACCTGGTCATCACCGTCATCACCGCTCCGGCCCGTAGATCTTGTCCAGCAGCAGGTTCCACTCGTATCGAATGCTGCCGATCATCAGGTGCCAGTCGGTGCCGTCCGACCAGCGGAATCCGGGGTCACCGGGATAGTTCAGGTCGGGCCACGGTGCCAACGACAGCTTCGCGACCTGCGCGTCGACGTGTAGCGCAGGTGAGTTGAAGGAGTGCATCAACACCCCGATCAGCCGGTTGAACGGATACAGCGACAGATCGGGGTCGACGGCGATGTCGTTGAACGAGCCGGCCAGTGCGTTCAGGTCCGCGACCAGGCTGCGCGTGTCCGTGCCCTGGATGGACGGGAACCGGGACAGCTGACGGGTGATGCGTGCCATGCCGTCGGCCAGGTCGGCGATCCGGGTGGTGTTGTCGGAGATGACGGCCAGCGCCGGCGCGCCGGCCACCAGCGCTGTGTCGATGGTCGCCCGGCGCGCCGACACGGTGGCGGCCAGCTCGGATGTCCGGCGCAGCGCGGCATCCAGCTGCGCCGAGCGGGCCGTCAACCGGGACAGCAGCGTTTTGCTGTGGTCCAGCAGCGCACGGACCTTCTCGCCACGCCCGCCCACTGCTTTGCCCGCGCCGTTGGCGATCGACATCAGGTGCCGCGCAGCGCCGCCGTTGACCAGCAACGCCATCGAGTTGAGCAGGTCTTCCACCGTCGGGGCGGCGGTGGTGGCAGTCAGCCCGATGGTGTCGCCGTCGCGTAGCCGGGGTGCGTTGGCCCCCTGGTCCGGACCGGGTCTGAGCTGCAAGAAGACATCGCCGAGGGGGGTGGCCTGGCGCAGTTCGGCGGTGGCACCGACATTCAGCGGGACATTGGCGTTGATGCGCATGCGCACCTGGGCGGTGAAGTCCTTGGCGTCGATGGATTCGACCTCACCGATGTCGGCGCCGAGCAGCCGCACCTTTGCCTTGGTCGGCAGGTTCAGCGCATTGGAGAAGACCGCCATCAGCCGATAGCTTTTGCCGCTACCGGTCGGGGCAGGCAACGGCAGTGCGCTCAGGTCCAGGCCACACCCGGCCAACAACGTCACCAGCACGACAAGCAGGCCGACCCGGCAGCTGCGGCGAACACCCGTCGCGCACCTCATGGCGTACCCACGATCCCGTCACCCATCAGGTCGAGCATCTTGCCCAGACCGAAATCCGGCGAGTAGTCCCGCAGCGTTCCGGTGGCGCATCCCAGCTGTTTGAGCCCCAGCAGGTTGCAGAGCTCTTTACCGAACTGACCGTTGATCACGAGCTTGTCGGCCAATGCGTGCACGCGGGCGCTGCCCCCGACGGGGTCGATGATGTTGTAGAGGTTGTCGACGGTCAGCGGCCCGACGTCGAGGGTTTCGGCCAGGTCCCGCTGGTGATCGTTGATCGTCCCGGTGATGGTCCGCATATCGACGAACGTGCTCGTGAGTTCTTCGCGGTGACCCTCGAGCAGTCGGGTCGCTTCGGCGAGGATCTGGTTGAGCTTCGCACCGGTGGTGCCCGAGCCGAGGTTCTCCTCGGCCAGAATGTCGCTGAGTTGGTGCAGGTTGGACCCGAATTGGCGAATCGCGGTGTCGTTGTCGGCGGCCGCTTGAACCAACACGGACATGCTGTTCACGATCGCCTGAATGTCCTTCTTGCTGTGCGCGCCCTTGTCGGCACCCACCCGCAGCGCCTGGGACAACTTCGCGAGGGTCGCTTTGATGTCGGCCCCGTTGCGGGAGGTGATCTGGGAGCCGAGGTTGACCAGGTCCCCGAGCGGACCCTGACCGTTGTCGTCCGCGCGCAGGGCGCTGCCCAGTTTGTCGATCATCGCCAGGGTCCGGTCGATTTCCACCGGGGTGCGGGTGCGGCCCAGGCCCAGCACGTCGCCGTTCTTCAGCTTCGGCCCGCCGCGGTAGGGCGGGGTGAGCTCGACGTGGCGGTCGGTCAGGACCGAGTTCGACAGCGTCACCGCCTGCACGTCGGCCGGAATGTCGATGCTCGGGTCGATCGAGAGTCCGACCTGCACGTAGCTGTCCTTGGCCGCGATGCTGGTCACCTTCCCCACGGGCATCCCCAGGACCGAGACGTCGTTGCCGACGTAAAGCCCGACCGTGTCCTCGAAGTGCGCGGTCACCGTCATCTGCGGGTGCACCACGCGTTGAAACACGGCGATCGCCACGACGGCTACGAGCACCACCGCGGCTGCCGTTGCGGCGACGATGATCTTGACCCGGCGGCTCATGCGCAGTCCTTGAAGTACTCGACCAGGCTGAACTGCCGGGCGCGCCCGCTGAGCGCACACATCCAGGAGTCGACGAGCACACCGGTCGGCAGGTTGAGGTCGAGGGCGTTGCCGCTGCCAGTGGTGTTGGCGAGGTTGCGGACGGTGATGGGCATCGACTGCAAGATGTTGCGCACCAACGCGTCGTGGCTGTTGATCATCGCGGTGAACTCGCGCGCATTGGCGATCAGCTGGTTCAGTGCCGGTTCGTCGGCCAGGATGGTCTTTGCCCGGTCGACGAGGGTGGTGGCGCTGGCGAACAACCGCTGCACCGCGGCGCGCCGAGTGGCGATCTCGGCCAGCAGGTCACGGCCCTGCAACACCAGCACCCCGAGATCGGCCTTCTGGTTTCGCAGCATCGTCGTCAGCGTCTCGGCGCTGCTCAGCAGGGTGCCCAGTTGATCGCGCCGGTCGGAGATGACGGTGGCCAGCGACTGCAGGTTTTCCAGGGCCTCCGGTAGGGCATCGGGCAGTCCCTGCAGGTTCTGGTTGAGCGACTTCACCGATTCGACGACGCGCTCGGCGTCCAGGGCCTCGAAGGTGCTTGTCGCGCCTTCCAGCGTCCGCTGCAGATCGAAGGGAACTTCGGTGTTGGCCAACCGGATGGTGTGATCGCTCAGCTCGCCGGCGCCGGCCGGGGACAGCGCAAGATAACGCGACCCCAGGATCGTGGTCATGTTGATGCTGGCTTGCGTGTCGGCACCCAGATGGACGTCGTGGCGGACGTTGAACGTGACCACCACGTGGTCGCCGGCGAGTTTGACACCCTCGACGGTGCCGACCTGGATGCCTGCGATGGTGACCTGATTGCCCTTGCCGAGCTGCGCGGACTGGGCGAACTCACCCCGGTAGCTGGTCTTGCCCACATCGAGGGCTCCGAACAGCACCAACCCGCCCATCAGGATGGCGGTAACGGTCAGTCCGATCACCCCCAGCCAGGTCTTGTTGTAGGACTCGATGGGCCGTTTGAATCGATCGAACATCGCGGCTACCTGCATATCGGTGAGTGCTTGATCTTGTTGAGGTAACCCGGGGTAACGCCGTCGCCCGGGGTAGCCGAGGCCACGAATGCGCGGAACCAGTGGAACAGGCCGCGCCACAGGCTGAAATCGATGTCGCACGCATAGCCGTTGATGTAGCTGCCCGCCTGGGTGCCGCGGGCAAGCGCCTTGAGCAGAGCCGGAATGTTGGCCGCCATGTAGGCCATCCGCTGATGCCCCGGACCGTGCAGGCTGTAGTCGAGCAGACCCGGTTCGCGGCTGACGAATTCCTCCAGGTCGGGAGTGATGTTGTTGACGATGGTCGCCAGCCGGCCGGTGGTGGAGTTGACCGATCCGACCGACACGACCAGTTCCTGGCGGCGGGCCGCCAATTCGGCCATCACACCGCGGGATTCGCGGATCATCGTCTGGAGGTTGGTGTTCTGCGCGGCCAGGCTGTCCGTGAGGCTGTTGAGGTTGCCGATCAGATCGCCGAGGACCTGATCGGGTCCGGCCAGCGTTTCCGCCAGCGTCGAGGTCTGAACGGTCAACGTCAGGATCGAGCCCGAATCCCCTTGAAACGCTTGGATAATCGCGTTGGTCAGGTTGTCCACCTGCTTCGGATCCAACTGGGTGAACAGCGGCTCGAAACCGTTGAGCACGTAGGTGATGTTCAATGACGAGTTGGTGTGTTCCCGGGGAATCTGGCCGCCGTCCCGCAGCGGCCTGTGGTTGCGGTCCTGACCCGGTGACAGCCCCAGGTAGCGCTGCCCGATGATGTTCTGGTAGGTCACCGACGCGATCGTGTCGGTATAGAGGACCTGATTGCGCTGCACCCGGAACGTGACCTTGGCCGAGTTGCCGACCAGATCGAGCTTGTCCACCCGGCCTACCCGGACGCCGGCCACCCGGACGTCGTCGCCGGCATGCATTCCGGAGACATCGTTGAAAATCGCCGTGTAGGTGTTCGTGTCACCGGACACCTCGCGCCGCATGGTGCCGAACACCATCCAGGTCACGGTCACTGCGAAGGTCAGGAAGATCGCGGTGCCTATCAACGGCTTTCGGTATCTCATTGGCCGCCTCGCAGATCCGACGTGAGGTGGACGGTCGAGTCGCGCGCCACCGGGCCCAACAACAGCACGACGGTCGCATTGGCCGGTCCGCCCCCGACGATGCGGCCCAGCTGATCCTTCTCCTGCCGGCTGCCGACCGGGCCGACAGTGCCGCCGAAGGCCGGCGACGCCCCCTCGGCGGGGAAACCCGGTGCCGGCGGCGGGGCTTCGGGGGCCGGCGGCGAGCCGGGACCGCCGCCGAGCTGTGCGGAACCGGGTGGCAGCGGCGGCAATTGCCGGGGTCCCGGTGCGGGTGCCGGAGGCCCTTGCGGATCTCCCGGCATCGAGTGGCGCGGTGGGGTCACGTTGGGGCGGTTCTCGGTCACCCCTGGCGGGAGAGTGGCGCCCCTCGACCCCAACGCCGGAGACAGGTCAGGCGCCGTCGGGACTTCCGGCGCCGTGAAGCAGCTCGGGCCGGCAAGCGCCCCGTAGCGGGGGCAGTCGGCGCGGACGTAGCGCCGGCTCGGGGTGAGCGCGACGATGGCCTTGACCGTCAGCAAGTTGCTCTCGGGGTCCCAGCCCTCGTCGTACAGCTTGTTGGCGAAGACTTTCATCCGGGTGGCTATGCCGTGGAAGTCGGTGGCGTGATCGCCGAGCACACCGATTGCCGGGGTCAGCTCGGTGCTGATGGTGATCAGCCGGTCGGTCTGATGATCGAAGGCATCGCCGAGCGTGCCGACGGTGCCCAGACCCCCGGTAAGGAAGTCGGTCAACTGCACCCGCTTCTCGGCGAAGGTCCGCATCGGCCGGATCGAGCTGTCCAACGCGTCGAAGAGTTCGGGGGAGGCGCGGCGCAGGCCTGCCGCGGCCGCGGTCAAGGCCGACAGCGTGGATGGCGCTGCGGCGTCGGCGGTGACCACCGTGTTCAGCTCCGCCAGAATCTCGTTCAGATCGTGTCCGGCGTCGGTCAGTTGCTGGCCGCGGCCGTGGGTCGCCTCGCTCAGTGCTTGCAGGATCCCGACGGTGTGGTCGTTGGGGTTCTGCGCGACGTCGAACAGCAGGTCGTGCAGCTTTGCCAGCACGTTCTGGAACAACACCGTCGGCAGGGATTTGTCCTCGCGCACCACCGAGCCGTCCCGCAGCGACGCCGAGCCCTTGCCGTTGTCGATGAGTTGGACCGCCGACACCGCGAACAGGTTGGCGGGCACCACCCGTGCGGTGACGGTGTTGGGGATGCCGGAGGCGTATCCCGGCTTGAGGTCGACGTGGACGATATTGGGTTTTCCGTTCCGGGACGGGGTGATGGCGGCCACCATTCCGACCAGCACCCCGCGGAACTTCACGTCGGAGCGTTCCGGCAGCCCGTCGCCGATGTTGACCAGCTCGACGTCCACGCGCACCAGGTTGTCGAAGGTGCCTTTCGACTTGGCCACCATTGCCGCCGCGATCAGAGCCGTGACGATCGTCATGCACACGCCGACGAGGACAAGGCTGCGGTTGGACGGGCTGCGGGGGTCGAAGTCGTAGGAGTTTGGCATCGCTACCCCCCGAACCTGGCCCCGGACTCGACGCCCCACAGCGCCATGGTCAGCAACATGTTCGCGATGATCACGACGGTCAGACTCGATCGCATGGCCCGACCCGCGGCTATCCCGACGCCGGCGGGACCGCCGGTGGCGAAGTAGCCGTAATAGCACTGCATCGTCGAGGAGATGAAGACGAAGATGACGGCCTTGATGGACGCATAGATCACGTCGCGGCCGCTCAGGCCCACCGAGAAATAGTGCAGGTATGACCCGGGGGCTTGGCCGTTGGCCATGCTGACCAGCTGGCTGGTCAGGTAGGTCAAACCCAGGGCGGTCAGGAACAACGGAATGACCGCGATGACGGACGCGGTGACCCGGGTGACGACCAGATAGCCCACCGAGTCCAGGCCGAGCACCTCCATGGCGTCGATTTCGTCGTTGATTCGCATCGCGCCCAGTTGCGCGGTGAACCGGCATCCCGCCTGGGCGATGAACGCCATGGCGATCATGACCGGCGCGAGTTCGCGCGTGGTGGCGAACGACGAGATCAGTCCCGTCGCGGGTCCCAGACCGAGCAGATTCAGCGCGTTATAGCCTTCGACGGCAACCAGCGCACCGGCCGTAATTCCCAGCACCGCCGCGACATTGACCGTGCCGCCGCCGACGACGATCGATCCGTTCCCCCAGGAGATGTCGGCCAGCAGTCGCAACATCTCCCGCCGGAAGTCCTTCATCGTGCCCGGGATCGAGGTCAGGATCTTGCCGAAGAAATAGACCATGTGGCCGGCCCGGCCGATCCCGCTGGTCATTGCGCCGCCGGCCCGCTTCAGCGAGGTGGTGAGCGGGACCTTGTGCGTCGCAGGCGCAGCCATCGCTACAGGGTCTGTCTGGGGAAGATGAGCAGCCACAGCTGGCTCATGAGGACGTTGACGATCATCAGCAGCAGCACCGACTCGACCACCGCCGCGTTCACCGAGTTCGCCACGCCGGCGGGCCCGCCGCGGGTGTCGAGACCCTTCTGGCAGGCGACGACTGCCACGATCACCCCGTAGACCACCGCTTTGAGCATGGCCAACACCAGATCCTCGACGCTGGCGAACGAGGAGAACGTGGCGATGAACGAGCCCGGGGCGCCGTTCTGCATATAGACGTTGAACACGTAGCCCGCGAGGTAGCCGACGAACATCGTCGTACCGGTCAGCGCAATGCCGATCAGGATGACCGCCGCCAGTCGGGGAACCACCATGCGCCGCAGCGGCGAGACGCCCATCACCTCCATCGCCGCGATCTCTTCGCGCATGGTCCTGGCGCCCAGGTCCGCGCAGACCGCGGAGCCCACCGCAGCCGCCATGATCAGCGCCGCCACGAGCGGCGCGCCCTGCCGGATGATCACCAGCCCGTCGGCGGCGCCGGACAGCGAGGCCGCGCCGACTTGTCCGGCCAGCAAACTGAACTGGATCGACAAGGTGACGCCGATCGGGATTGTCACCAGCACAGTGGGGGTGAATGCCGTGCTGGTCATGAACCAGGCCTGCTCGATGAACTCTCCGACCATAAACTTGCGAGTCACCAGATCGACGAACAGATACTGGACGGCCCGAATCCCCAACACGAACTGTTTGCCGACGGTGTTCAGCGACAACAGTGGGTGATTGACGAGATAGCGGCGGAACCAGTCGATGACCTCGCGGATGGCCGAACGTTCGCCACCTCGCTCGGACAGTTCGACGAAAGCGCTCAAGAATCCCCCCAGCCGGCAGTGCCCAGGACTTGCGTGCAAGCACGATAGCAGTCGGTCCTAGTTCGCAGCCAGCAATTGTTAACGGGAATTCTGACTGCACGTGCTCGTCGGCTCGTCGACCGCGAACCGCCCATCGCAGGCCTCGACGCGGTAACCCGTACCCGACTCGGTCAGCAGGTGTTCGGGCTGCGACGGGTCGTGCTCGGGCCGGCGCCGCGATTGCGCCAAATATCCACGCAGATAACGGGGTTCGGCCGCAACTGCCGGACCACTTGCGCCGGCGACGATGTCCGACTGCACTGGCGAATTGTTGTCCAACCGAAAGGATTCAATCGACTCGGTCGCCCCACCGGTGGGCAACCTGATTCGGCTCATCGCGACGGTCTGCCGGGGCGGTCCGTGCGGAACTGCATCCGGGGTAGCTCGCCGGCCCTCTTCGGGGGGCGACTATGTAAATACCGATTCCGCCGGACCGTTCGCCCGGGTCGCGGTCACGCCTCGAAGCGGTAGCCCATGCCCGATTCGGTCAACAGGTGCTTGGGGTGCGACGGGTCGTCCTCGAGCTTGCGCCGCAACTGCGCCAGATACACCCGCAGGTAATGGGTTTCGGTCGCATACGCCGGGCCCCACACTTCCTTGAGCAGTTCCTCGCGCCCTACCAGCTTGCCCCGGTTGCGCACCAGCACCTCGAGCATGCCCCACTCGGTCGGCGTCAGGTGCACCTCGGCGCCGTTCTTGGTCACCTTCTTGGCGGCCAGGTCCACGGTGAACGCGTCGGTCTCGACCACCGGTTGTTCGACTTCCGAAGCCGCGGCGTTGCGCCGCACCGCCGCGCGCAGTCTGGCCAGGAACTCGTCCATGCCAAAGGGTTTGGTGACGTAGTCGTCGGCGCCGGCATCGAGGGCTTGCACCTTGTCGGCCGAGTCGGTGCGCGCGGAGAGCACGATGACCGGTGCGTTGAGCCAGCCGCGCAGGCCGGCGAGCACGTCGATACCGGAGATGTCGGGCAGCCCGAGGTCCAGGATCACCACGTCGGGCGGATGTTCGGCGGCGGCGCGCAGCGCGCCGGCACCGGTCGACGCGGTGATCACCTCGTATCCGCGCACCGTCAGGTTGATGCGCAGCGCACGCAGGATGTGCGGTTCGTCGTCGATCACCAGCACGCGGGTCATGCGGCGGGCCCCGACGGCGCCGGCAGGTCCACCACGACCGTGAGTCCGCCGCCGGGCGTGTCACCGGCCGCGATCACCCCGCCCATCGCCTCCACGAAGCCGCGCGCGACCGACATGCCAAGGCCCACGCCGGTGGTGTTGTCGTGATCGCCGAGACGCTGAAACGCTTCGAACATCTGCTCCTCGGCGCCCGCCGAGATACCCGGGCCCTCGTCGATGACGTTGACCAGCACCCGATCGCCGACGTGGCCCGCGTTGACCCGGACCACACAGTCCGGTGCATAGCGCAGCGCGTTGTCGATCAGGTTGGCCATCACCCGCTCGAGCAGCCCGGCATCGGCCAGCGCCACCGCGTCGCCGACGTCGACCTTGACGCGGTCGATGGCGGATCGGTAGAAACCGGTGGCGCCCTTGCCGATGCTGACCAGTGCGCGCTGCACCACTTCCTCGAGATAAACCCGCTGCACCTCGGGTCGCACCACCCCGGCGGCCAGTCGCGAGGAGTCCAGCAAGTTGCCCACCAGTGCGGTGAGCTGGTCGATGGATTCCTCGATGGTGGCCAGCAATTCGGCGGTGTCCTCGGGAGAGAACGCGATGTCGGCGGCACGCAAGCTGGACACCGAGACCTTGGCCGCCGCCAGTGGGGTGCGCAGGTCGTGGCTGACCGCCGAGAGCAGTGAGCGGCGCAGTTCGTCGGCCCGCACGATGGCTTCGGTGCGGCGGGCCTCTTCGGTGAGTTCACGCTGACGGACCAGGCCGGCCGCCTGCTTGGCCACCGCGCCCAGCACCCGCCGATCCCGCGCCGCCAGCTTGCGGCCGGCCATCAGCATCCAGAACTCGTCGTCGCCGATTTCGATCGCTGTATCCGCGGAATCCACTGTGGTGCAGGGGTCTTTGCCGACCGAGGCGACGACGTGGCTGCGCTCGGATTGTTCACGCAGCATGCTGACGGCGCGCTGGGAGTAGGTCTCGCGTATTCGTTCGAGCAGGGTTTCCAGATCCGCCCCGCGCAGCACCGAACCGGCGAACAGGGTCAGCAGTTCGGCCTCCTGGGACGCGAGGCGGGCCTCGCGGGCCCGTTTGGCCGCACCGTCGACCAGCACCGCGACCGCCACCGCGATCAGTAGCAACACCAGTTCGGTTACCGCGCTGTTGGGTTCGGCGATGGTGAAGCTGTGCCGCGGCGGGATCAGAAAGTAGTTCAGCAGCACCCCGGACAGCACCGCCGAAAGTACCGCCGGGGCAACGCCTCCCAACAGGCCCACCGACAGCACCCCGACGAAGAACAACGCGCTCTCCCCGCCGGTGTCCAGATAGGGATCCAGCACGGTGACGGTCACGGCGCAGATCGCCGACGGGATGAGTCCGGCCGCCAGCCAGGCGGCCGGCCGTCGCTGCTGCGGCGAGAACGAGTGTCGGGCAGCGCGTTTGGTTTCCTGGTGCGTGACGATGTGGACGTCGATCTTGCCGGAGCGCTGCACGATCGCCGCGCCGATGCCCTCGTCGAACAGGCGTGCCCACCGCGACCTGCGGGACGTGCCGATCACCAGTTGGGTGGCGTTGATCTCGCGGGCGAACTCGAGCAGCGCGTCGACAACGTCGTCGCCGACCACGGTGTGCAGCGAGGCGTCCAGACTGCTGGCCAGTACCCGGATCTTGCCCATCCGGGCCTCGGACAGGCCGGCCAGTCCGTCACCGCGCAACACGTGCACCACCATCAGCTCGGCGCTGGACTTGGAGGCGATCCGAGATGCGCGTCGCACCAACGTCTCTGATTCGGCGCCGCCGGTGACGGCGACGACCACGCGTTCGCGGGCCTCCCACGTGTCGGTGATCTTGTTCTCTGCACGATACTTGGCCAGCGCGGTGTCGACCTGGTCGGCCAGCCACAGCAGCGCCAATTCCCGTAGCGCAGTGAGGTTTCCGCGCCGGAAATAGTTCGACAGCGCGGCGTCGATCTTCTCCGAGGCGTAGACGTTTCCGTGAGACATCCTGCGCCGCAACGCTTCCGGGGTGATGTCGATCAGCTCCACCTGGGCGGCCTGCCGCACGATCGAGTCCGGTATCGTCTCCTGCTGTTCGATGCCGGTGATCTGGGCGACCACGTCGTTGAGGCTCTCCAGATGCTGGATGTTGACGGTGGAGATCACGGTGATCCCGGCGTCGAGCAGCTCCTCGACGTCTTGCCAGCGCTTGTCGTTCTTGCTGCCGGGGGTATTGGTGTGGGCGAGTTCGTCGACCAGCACCACCTGCGGGCGGCGCTCGAGGACCGCCGGCACGTCGAGCTCGGGGAAACTGCCGCCGCGGTAGTCGACGTAGCGCGGCGCGATAATCTCGATGTCGGCAAGCAGCTCAGCGGTTTTCGCGCGTCCGTGGGTTTCGACGACGGCGGCGACCACGTCGGTGCCGCGTTCCAGACGGCGGTGCGCCTCGCCCAACATCGCGAACGTCTTGCCCACGCCGGGCGCGGCACCGAGGTAGATGCGCAACTCACCGCGCTTGGCACGGTGCTCCGGCTCGCTCACCCCAACATCATCCACCTTCGCGGCTAGCTCGCGGCCGGATACCTTCGGTCCAGCGCAAGGTTGAGTCCGACGACGTTGACGGTGGGTTCACCGAAGATGCCCAGCGTGCGGTCGCTGCGATACTGCTGCACGACGGCGCGAATCTGGTCCGGCCCCACGTTCCTCGCCCTGGCCACCCGGGCCACCTGGAGCTCGGCGTACGCCGGGGAGATGTCCGGGTCCAGGCCGCTGCCGCTGGCCGTGACGGCGTCGGCGGGGATCGCCGGCGCGCTCGGTGCGACGCCGCGAATGGGCACGATCAGGCCAGTACGGTAGTCCTCGCCGGAGACGGCGCACTCGACCCGGGCACCCCGGTAGCTGTCCAGGAAGGGCTGTTTGGTGGTCGCGCAGGGTTCGTTGACACTGACCACGCGGGTCGGCCGGAGGATGTCACCGCGCTCGTCGCGGGGGCCCAGCACGGCCAGCACCGCACCAACTCCGGCGCCGGTGCAGAACGGGCGCGACCCGTCGACGCCTTCGAGTCGCCCTATGGCCGCACTGCGCGAGCACACGAGGGTGAGCAGACTGGGCTTGAATCCGGCATCTGCCACACTGGCACCGGCAGCCAGCTTGGCCGGGTCTGCGAGGGTGTCGACCACGCTCTCCGGTCCCAGGTTGCTGCCACCGCTCGACATCGGGTCGTATCCGGCGCCGGCGGCCGACGGGCGGGTCTGGAAATAGCGCGGCATGGGGTTGCCGTCGGCGTCGGTGAACCGTTGGCCGATCAGCATGCTGCCGACCGTCCTGCCGCCGGCGTGCAGGATCGAGCCTTCGGCGTTGGTGTGCAACCCCGGAAGGAACGCCACCAGCCAGACGAGTACCGGGTAGCCGATACCGAGTATCACGGTGAACACGAGCAGCGCCCGCAGCGCAGCCAGGTGTTGGCGAAAGGCGATGTCCATCTCAGGCGATCCCGGGCAAAAGTCGGACGAGCAGGTCGATGAGTTTGATCCCGACGAACGGTGCGATGATGCCGCCGAGTCCGTAGCGGTACAGGTTGCGGCTCAACAACTTCGAGGCCTGGCTCGGTGTGTACCGAACACCGCGCAGTGCCAGCGGGATGAGCGCGACGATGACGAGCGCGTTGAAGATGACGGCGGACAGGATCGCCGATTGCGGGCTGTGCAACCGCATCACGTTGAGCAGGTCCAGGCCGGGGAACAACGCGACGAACATCGCCGGGATGATCGCGAAATACTTGGCGATGTCGTTGGCGATCGAGAACGTGGTCAGTGCTCCGCGGGTGATCAGCAACTGTTTGCCGATCTCCACGATTTCGATGAGTTTGGTGGGGTCGGAGTCCAGATCCACCATGTTTCCGGCCTCTTTGGCCGCCGATGTGCCGGTGTTCATCGCGACCCCGACGTCGGCCTGGGCGAGCGCCGGGGCGTCGTTGGTGCCGTCCCCGGTCATGGCCACCAGTCGCCCGCCTTGCTGCTCGCGCTTGATCAGCATCAACTTGTCCTCGGGCGTGGCCTCGGCCAAAAAGTCGTCGACTCCGGCTTCCTCGGCGATCGCCTTGGCGGTCAACGGGTTGTCCCCGGTGATCATCACCGTGCGGATGCCCATCAGCCGCATCGCCTCGAATCGGTGCCGCATCCCTTGCTTGACAACGTCTTTGAGGTGGATGACGCCCAGCACCCGAGGCGCTGCCGGGGTGACGCAGCCCACCACCAGCGGGGTGCCGCCAGCGGCGGAGATGCCGTCGACGATCACGCCGAGCTCGTCGGGAACGTCACCGCCGTGCGCGCGGATCCACTGTGTCACCGAGCCGGCCGCGCCCTTACGCAACTGCCGTCCGTCCAGGTCGACGCCCGACATCCTTGTCGTGGCGGTGAATTCGACCCAGGATGCGTCGGCGAGTTCTCCGGGTGTCCGCGCGCGCAGCCCGTACGCCGTCTTGGCGTGGACGACGACCGAGCGGCCCTCGGGGGTCTCGTCGGCCAGGCTGGACAGCTGGGCCGCGTCGGCCAGTTCAGCCGGGGTGACGCCGATCGGAATGAATTCCGACGCTTCGCGATTGCCGAGGGTGATGGTGCCGGTCTTGTCCAGCAGCAGGGTGTTGACGTCGCCGGCCGCCTCGACCGCGCGCCCGGACATGGCGAGTACGTTGCGTTGCACGAGCCGGTCCATGCCGGCGATACCGATGGCCGACAGCAGCGCCCCGATGGTGGTGGGGATGAGGCACACCAGCAGTGCCACCAGCACGATGCCGCTGATGCCGTCGCCGTTGAGGGCGTGGGTGTCGGGCACTCCGGGGTTGTTGACCTTCGAGTAGATCGCCAGTGGCTGCAGCGTGGCCACGGCGAACACGAAGATGATGGTCAGGGCGGCGAGCA
>NZ_JCALCN010000034.1:0-38290 GCF_059812345.1 Mycobacterium sp. NGS59 | reverse complement strand
GCCGAACACCACCTCGCCACCACCAGCGCAACCAGCACCACCCGTGACCAAGCCGTCGAATTACTACGCCAACGCACCCAGATCGTCGACCGCCTACGCGACATCGCCGAGGCCGCCGCCCACATCGACAACCTCACCACCCCAGCCCGCCACATCGACCGCGGCTACGGCATCGACCTCTGACCACAGCAGCGACGCGTTCGAGCTCCGCCAGCACCTGCACGGCAATTGCACGCCCCCGCAGGCACGTCCAAGTCGCGCGCGTGCACTGTCGTCGGGCGCACGGTCCTAAGGGCCACCACGATATCCCGGCGCACATCTACGAACCGCTGAGCACCCACACCACTCCGGGAACCAACTCCCGTCCCGCGCTGATCGTCTACTTTCACAGCGGCGGTTTCGTCCTGCGCGACTCCGTGTCACGCGATGCCGATTGCCGCCGCCTGGCCAACGGCGTCGGCGCGGTCGTCATGGTGAGTCTGTCAAGTTTGATCGGACCCGGGAGGACACGTTGGGTTGGCCCCATCTTGGCGTGCGTTGGGCAACGTGCGGAAGGTGTTTTTTCGAGCGACGATGACGAGCGTCGGTGCGCTACTTGGGAACCGTTGGTGCTCCGTCTATCCAGCGGTGGTAGGTGTCTAGGTCCACGTTGCTGCCGCACACGATGGTGACGACGTGTCGGCCGGCGAACCTATAGGGGTCTTCGATGATGGCGGCGATGCCGAGGGCGGCCGACGGTTCGACGATCAGGCCGGCGTGGTCGTGGAGCATTTTCATGCCAGCGATGATTGACGTCTCGTGTACCAGGATGGCGTCGTCGGCGACGACGAGTAGGTCGTCGAGGACGGCTGGAATGGGATGTCGCCCGGCGACGCCGTCAGCGATGGTGTTGGTGGAGTCGGTGGTGATGACGCGGCGTTCGTGCCAGGAGTAGGTCATGGCCGGTGCGCCGTGCGGTTGGATGCAGATTACGTCGACTTCGGGTCTTATCGACTTCATCACGTGGCCGACTCCGGTGGCGAGTGCCCCGCCTCCCAGAGCGATTAGGGCGGCGTCGAAGTGGGTCGTGGCCCCGGCGAGTTCGAGGCCGATTGTCGCTGCGCCCTCGCAGGTTTCGATGTCCTGGCTGTCTTCGACCAGTCGAATACGCTGCTGTCGCGCGATGTCGGCTGCTCGCTCGCGCGCCATCTCGATGTCGCCGTCGACCAGCTCTAACCTGGCATCCAGTGCGCGGATGCGGGCGAGTTTGGCTGCTGGCGCAAACCGGGATGCCACCACGGTGACCTCGAGATCCCGGATTCGACCGGACCAGGCGAGGGCTTGGCCAAGGTTGCCCGCGCTCGCGCACACCAGGGCTCGCGAACCGTTGTCGGCTAGGAGGCTGGCGACCACCTCGGCGCCGCGGGCTTTGAAGCTTCGAACCGGGTTCGCCGTCTCGAGCTTGATACTCACTTTGCAGCCGAGGCTGCTCTCCAGGGCCTCGCATCGGTACAACGGCGTGTCGAGGAAAATCGGGTTGATCATGCCCCGAGCGGCCTGGACTCGTGCTGTGTCGAGGCGCGTTGATCCCACGACAACAGCGTATCGCCGCACCGTCAGAGACCAGCCCCGCTGGCATGGACCCGGGTACTGCTGAACCCAGGGTGGTTGAATCGGTCCGTGATCGTTGAGGATTGGTCAACGCTGGCGGGGCTGCATGAGATTCGGCGTGCTCGTAGTGGTCGGATCGACGGCTGGGCGGTGCCGGTGGCTTATGCGGTTGGGTTCCGGTGCGGGCACGAGTGGGTATTCCCATATGTGAACCGGCCGGGTGGGACTCACGGGTTGCCGGCGGTGATCTTGGCCGAGGTGGTGGGCTATTCCTGCGGGACGCGCGAAATTCCAATTTCGGCAGCATATTTGGCGCGGGCGATTGTTGAACTGCAGCCCGCTGAGGCGGCGACCGATGTCGATCACCCCAATCTAGCTGCCTGGCGCTCCATCGCTGCCGCCGATCCGGGCGAGATAGCTGCGGTCTTCATTGGCTCCCTTGATGATCCGATCGCGGGCCCGGCGGATGAAGCGCTACGCGCATTGATGGCCGCCGCACGGCCGCGGAGTGAGGATTGATTCTCCGGTGCGGTGAGCCCAGACCCCTCATTTCGCGGCGGTGTGTGCTGCTTTGGTGTGGGCCAGTCGGTAGGATTGGGTGCCGGTCTCGATGATGTTGCCGCCAAAGGTAAGTCGGTCCACGATTGCTGCGCACAGGCGCGGGTCGGTGAACGTTTTTGTCCAACCGGAGAACGACTCGTTTGACGCGATCGCCACTGAATTTTTCTCTTCGCGCTCGGTCAATACCTGGAACAACAGCTCCGCGCCGCGACGGTCTAGTTCCATATACCCCAATTCGTCCACGCAGATGAGATCGACTCTGCCGTAACGGGCGATCGTTTTCGCCAGGACCTTCTCGTCGGCGGCTTCGACGAGTTCGTTGACCAGCTTTGTCGCCAGGGTGTACTTCACCCGGAATCCAGCTTCAGCAGCCGCGGTGCCCAACGCGATCAGCAGGTGGCTTTTACCGGTGCCGGAGTCCCCGATCAAACACAAGGGCTGCCCGGCACGTACCCATGCGCTGGTGGCCAGGGTGTGGATGGTGGCCGGGTTGATGTTCGGGTTGGCCTCGAAATCGAAGTCTCCCAGCCACTTCTCCCGCGGAAACCCTGCGGCTTTGACCCGGCGGACCGAGCGGCGTCGGGCCCGGTCGTCGCACTCGGCCAACAACAACTCCGCCAAGAATCCCTGATAGGTGAGTTGTTCTTTCTCCGCGGTGGCCACCATGTCGGCGAACAACCCCCGCACCGACGGGAGCCGTAGTTGCCGACATGCTTGATCGACCGCAGCATCTGCGGCCTGGGCGCTCAATCCTCGACGTCGTCGTACCGGTGCGCCCATCAGCCGACCCCTCCGGTCACAGGCAGCGGGAATTGCGCAGTTCTGGCGGCGCGTCGGGTCAACAGATCGTCGTAGCCTGCCAGCGAGGGCACTGCTCGGGTGTCAGGCGGCAGCCCGGCGATCACCGCAGCCGGATCGGTGAGCCGCCGCTCGGTCAGGCTGATCACCCGCCGCTGCTGCTCAACGGGGGACGTGTCCGCTAGGGCTGCACCGACTGCGGCGCCGCCGCCGTGGTGGTGGGCGGCAAGGCGAGCTTCCACTGCCACCACATCAGCATTGGTGGACCCGACGTTGAGAGCGGCGCTCAACCCGGCAGTGACATCGGCGTGACGCATGTGCCGGTGCAGCAACAGCACGTCAATCAGTGCCCGGGTGCCCGCAGCATCACCGTGCGCTTTGCGGGCAGCAGCCCAAAACGCCTCATGGGCGCTGGTGAAGGTGCCGGCCGCCCGCGCCTGCACCAAGGCGGTAGCCCCCGGCAAAGCGCCGGGTTTGATCTTCAACACCTCCAAGTAGTGGTCCAGGTCAAGGACCTGAGCTCCTTTACGGATCGAGCGCTCGTGATGCGCGATCGGGGTGCTGCCATCGGAGACGAACAACTCGTTCGAGCGCAGCCGCACCCGCACTCGCCGGCCGATAAAGCGTGCCGGCACCGAATACTGACTGCTGCGCACCATGATTCGCCCATGCCGGTCGACTCGCGGTGCCAGGGTCAGCCCCGGTTCGAATCGCTCGGCAGGCAGCGCGCGCAGCAGTGGTTGCTCGGTGGCGAAGTCTTCACCGACGGTGCGGATGCGGTGACCGATCCGGCGGTCGTCATCGTCGCGGTCGGCTTGAGCCAGCCGCTCGTTGAGCTGTGCCAGCGACGCCACCTTGGGGACCGGGACGAGGTGGTTGCGTCGAAACCGTCCGCCCTCGCCTTCCACACCGCCCTTCTCATGCGCTCCGGCTAGGCCGGGGATGCAGTAGAACGCCTCGAAGCCTTGGTGTGATCGAAACAAGACCCAACGCTGGTTTTCGATCCGGTCGCGATCACCGAACAACACCCGACTCACCGCGGACTTCAAGTTGTCATACCGGATGTGGCCGGTCGGGATGCCGGCGAACTCGTCGAACGCCGCTAAATGGCCTTCCAGAAACGCTTCCTGGGACTGGGTCGCATACACCCGGTGCACAGCCTTGCCCGACATCGACAGCCGCATCGTGAACAGAAAGCATTTCGTGCGGCCCTCAGGCAAATCGACATACAGTTCAGCGAAATCGACCTCAGCCTCACGACCCGGCTCGTGGGTCTGCGGCACGAACGCCTCGATCAGCTGATCGCCTGTCTCCGCAGCGATTTCGGGCCGCCGCTTGGCCACATAATCCCGCAACGTCGAATAGGACACCAGGTCTGCGGCGTCATGCTCGTCGATCAACCGGGCCAAAATCCGCCGAGCAGTGTGCCGCTGCTTACGCGGGGCATCGCGATCAGTCCGCAGCATGTCATCAATCGCCCCGACGAAGGGGTCGATCTTGCGGGCCCGCCACCGCCGCGGCGCCGGTCGCGGTGGCTGCGCCGAGATCAACGCCTGCCGAATAGTTCGGCGATGCACCCGATGCCGCTTGGCCAGCGCCCGCACCGACAATCCATCCACCCGGGAACCCCCCACTCTGGCTCCTGTCATCGTCTCCTTACGGCGACGATGAAGTGGGGCCACTCAAACCTGACACAACCTGCCCGGCGAGTCGCGGTGGAGCCACTCAAACCTGACATTCCGCGACAAACGGGGGCCAGCCAAACCTGTCACACTCATCATGGCCGTCGACTACCGCCTGGCCCCCCAGAACCGCTTTCCCGCCGCGCTGGAGGACGCCTGGACGGCAACCCGCTGGGCTGCTGACATCGCCGAACAGATCGGCTGCGATCCGCACCGGGTGGCGGTAGCCGGAGAAGGTGCGGGCGCCAACCTGGCCATCGGTGTGTGCCTGCTGGCCCGCGACCGCAACGGACCGCCCATCGCCTTCCAGCTTCTGATTTGTCCCGTCGTCGGCGGCAGTGTGCTCAGCTCGGCGAGAAGCGGTGAGGCCAGCGGATTGAGCCGCGGCACACCTCGTCCTGGCCCACGCCGACCCGCAGCGCGCAGCCGGTGAACAGTTCGCCCGCCAGCTACGCGCCGCCGGCGTGCCTACCACCGCACGCTGCTGCCCCGGCATGTTCCACGGCTTCTACAACCTGGCCGACCAACTCGACACCGCCGCGCGCGCCAACACCGATGTCCACACCATCCTGCGCGACGCCCTCAACAACCCAAACCCGTTGACCCGCACAGCGTTACGCTGACCCCCGATAGCGAGGCAAGACAAGGCCGCTCTCGGTTGACACAATGTTGCACACGCACAAACCCCCGTAGCCGAGGAGGATTACATGCCCAAAGGTGATATCACCACCTACAACGAAGACGGGGTGTGGAAGTCGAAAGTGGAAGGCAGCCGCCGCGCCGCACACACCGGCGGCACCAAAGCCGAACAGACCGCGATAGGCCGAAAAATGGCGCAGGACCGCAAGGTCGAGCACACCATCCGCAACCTGGACGGAACAATCCGCCAGAAGAACTCCTACGGCAACGACCCCAACCCGCCGCGCGGCTGACGCGGGCACGCAGCGTTGCTGGAACCGCGCCCTCCCCGGCCGGCCGACTCCGCTGCGCCGGCTGACTGGTTGAGCGCCCGAGTCGATCTGTGGGGCCCGCACTGGGTCACCAACGTCGTAGGCTCCGGATTACACCTGAGCCCCCGCGCGCTCGGCGCACTGTGCGCGGTTCTGGCCCGCCACGCCGCCACCGCGCAGCACTGTTTTTCCGCCGTCTGGCAAGGATGCGGGACCCTGCACGCCGGCCCCGGAGTGACACTGACCGCCTACCTGCCCGTCAACGGCGTGGTGCCGGACCTGTCACCACCACCGCCCGCGCCGGCGCACTGGCAACTGGACCTGACCGGTCCCACCTTCACCCTGCCCGGCCGCGACCGCTACCACCTGTTCCAAGGTGCTGTCGAACAGGCCGTCCACATCGGCCGCTGGGACAACACGACGTCCTTCGCCGCCCAGTCACCGCATTTCATGTGGCCGGCCGATCACACCTGGTGTGTGGCCACCGAGATCGACGACGACTCCACGATCATCGGCGGCACCGCGGCGTTGATCTCCGAGCTGTGCGCCTCCGCAGCGATCGAGGTCCTGCCGATCGCTCCCGATGCGCCCTTCGACGACATCCTCAACCCCTGACGACTCGACTCACCCGTCGATGGCCGCAACACCCACGCTCATCGTCACCATGCCGTGCAGGACGACGTAGAGCAACCACAGAGCTATCACCGTGGCGGCGATCAACCCGCTGAGCCAGGGGAACCTGCGTGCGTCGTTCATCGTAATCCTTTGCCTCGTAGTACACATCGGTCGGAAAACACCATCGGGTGCCTTCCCGCGCGGTTACCGGCGCTGCGTCTCGACCCGCTGGATCGAGGCGGGTGCATGGGCCGGCGTGCGATCCTCACCGCAGCGGTGAGGTCTGGCTCACCGGTGGCCACGTCGGACGGCGAGCACTGCACCGCCGCGCGGTGCACATCGTGGATGCTGATGGCGCGCTGCGATCCGTCGCGGTACCAGCTACAGCACCACGGCGCACCGCCGTGGGTTGGGCAGCCCTGTCGGTACCGCGCTGCGGCTGCCAGCAACGACGATGGCGCGCTAGCGGCCAGCGCTAATGCGGCACTGCGGTGCGTGTCGTCGCGCCACGCTGCGCCGACATGTTCGCCGCAATCACTGAGGACAAACGCTAAATCGTCAATCTCGCTATCACTCAACGTGTTACGCGGATTACGGGTGGGGGGCCGGTCAGCGTCGCTGACCTCGACGACCACCGCCGGGCGGCCATCGAACCCTTCCGGGGTGAACCTCAGTCTGCGGTTGCCGACGGAGTTCAACGTCTGGCCGCGCGGGTAGATGAGTGCTCCGGCTGGTTGTTCGGTGTCCAGCAGCCACCGCAGTCCGATCAGCAGCAGCGGCAGATGCGCCGTGGCCTCCGCAGGTGGGCTGGTGTGCGGGCGGGTCATGGTTGCCGTCGGTAGGCCGCAGTGAATACCTCGGGCTTGCAGGGCCAGGCCGCCCCGCCGGAGAGCTGCACGACGTAGTCGCCGAGGTCGGCGCGCACATCACCGATCGGCGTCGGGATCAGAAGATAGCCCGGTTCGTCGGCGCCGGTGGCCGGGTTGACCCCAGCCGGAAAGCAGCACCGGTCAGCAAGTCCCAGCCATTCGACGATGGTCGCTGCCGACGCCGAGGTCAATTGGAGCGCTTGGGCTTCGACGGTCGCGATATACCTGTCAGGCTTGATGGTCTCTGCCTCGACGAGTGGGCCCGGGCCGGCACCGGCGTCAGCGGTTGTCTCTGTTTTATCGTTCACGACATCCCTCCGTGTTGATCGAAATCCCTGCCGCGACAACACAGCTACGCGCACCGGCTGGCCCGCAGACCTGCCCCGCGGGCATTGGCCATGTCGTCAGTTCGTTCTCACCAGCGCCGATGCAGCTGAAAATCAGCGTCAATACCACAACCACCAGGGCGTCGACTGCGACGATCCACATGGCCTCTCCCGCAACAGCAGTAGATGTGGCCGGCTTACGCTCATCTGCCCAGACGTGGGTGCTCATCGACTTGCTCTGCTCGTGGCTGAGCGTTGTGTGTCAGCTCCCAGTGGGCCAGCCGGCCTGGCTGGTCGTGAACGCGGCGTACTGCGCCGTGGCGTTGCAGGATCAGTAGTGCCCGGTAGACCTCTTCGGCAACTACCGGCCGCACCCGGTCGCCGGCTCTTTGGCTCAGCGCGCTACGCGCCGCGCTGGTCGTCATCGGCTCGTGCGTGCCGGCGAGGACCTCGATCAGTTCTGCGCGCAGCTGTGCCGCGTTCATCGTTCTCCTGCTTTTTTTGCGCGCCGGTGGCGCGCGACTACCCATTCCCACGGTGTTTGTGGTTTGACCTGTGGTGCAACGCTTTTGAGTAGGGTGTCTATGGCGTGGTCGTAGCGGCGCACAAATTCGGGCCAGTCGGGTAGTTCGGTGGCGATGCCGGCGGTGCCGCGGTGCAGCAGCCGTGCGTGGCCGACGTTTTGAGGGAGCAGCCTGCGGTAGTCCAGACTCGGGCCTAGGTGCGAGGACAGTGTTTTGGCGCCGCTGGCCTGATCGAAGGATTCTTGGCGGCGGGTGGTTTCGCGGGACCATTGTTCGGCGCGTTGCAGCATCTCCATTTCATCAGCGCCGTACATGATCAGGGCTGCGGGGAACGTGGCGCGCAGCTCCCGGGCATAGGCGCTGCCGTAGACGGTGTCGAACTGACACGAGGCCTGCACCGAGAGCAGTAGGTTGACTCCGAGGCCGCGGCCTTCCGAGACGTGTCGGCGCAGTGCGGGCATGGGGGCGACGTTGGCGGCCTCGTCGACGGTGATCAGTAGCCGGTGCAGCATTTCTTTGCGGGTAGTTTTGCCGCGCCAGCGGCGCACAAGGTGCTCGAGCAAGGTGACGGCGGCGCCGGCGATCGCGCCTTCAGCGGGGGCGAGGATGAACAGCGTGGCATCAGGCTGGTCGAGGAATGTTTCGTCGAACGAGGGATCGGTGCTGCCGCGCAGTGCCAGGCGCATCCACGGTGTGACCGCTTTGCGCATGGTCAGCGCGATGCTGTCGCGCATGCGGGCATCCATGGCCAGGGTGCGCGTCAGCCCGTTGCGAAGCAACGGGAGGTTCTCGACTTGGCGTGCGGCGGCGTGCCAGCCCGGCGTGTCGGGCTTCTTGTCGTCTTTTTCCATGTTGTCGGTGGCTAGCAGCACCCAGCCGATGCCTTTGCCGTTGCCGCACGGTGAGGCCGCGTACAGCATCGCGGCTAGGGGGGCTTCGGTGTTGTTCTCCCAGAGCCCGGCGTCGGAGACCTGATCGATGCCCGAGCCGGTCCCGACTGCGGCCATCTGCATCATCGTGTTGCCGACCGTCACGGCTTCATCGGGTGTGGTGATCAGCGCGGTCGGGTCAAACGAGCGAACCTGCACGTCAGCGGGGTAGGCCGCGGAGTAGTCCGGGCGTAGGTCGATGACTTGCTTTGGTCCCCAACGGCGTTGACAGACCAGCCACATCAGGTCGTCTTTGGAGGACACGCAGACCGCCGGCCCGCCCCACAGGACGGCGGCCGGGGCCAGCACGGCGCGGGTTTTTCCGGTCTCGGTGGGCGCGGACACCAGCACGTGCGCCGCGCCGGCGGCTAACGACAGTTTGTCTTCTCGGCGGTGAAAGCCGCAGTACGGGGACGGCGAGCGGAGCGACATCAGGGTCTCCTTCTAGGTGGGCTGGGGTCACCTGGTGGGTCATCTTCACCGGTGGGGAAGATCCCGGGCCCGGTCATGTCGTCGGGTCCGGTGAACCCGAAATCGATCTCCTCGGCTTCCTCGGCCGGGCTCATCGGCCACCAGTCCCGGGCCCCGTCGACAGCCAGCCAGCCTTCGGCGATGCCGTAGAGGCCGGCGATGAGCAGCGCGGCCGGGATCTGGGCGGCCAGCCACGGCGCCAGCACCGCCGAGGACAACGAATCCCCCGGCTCGTAGATCAGCGGCATCGGGGCACCGATGAGCGCCGCGGCCCACAGCAACGCCGCCACCGGGTAGGACCGCAGCTCACCGGGGATTAGCTGCACAATGGCTTTCGATAACGCTTTACCGACCGGCCATCCGATCGGTGCCAATACCGCGCCGGTCATCAAAATAGCCCAATCCAGCATTGCGTACGGTGTTTTCACCGGCCGCATATACCACGGATGAATAACGTCATCATCGGCCGTATCGACACGGGCGCCGGTACGTTGTGTATCGCGGTCCCTAATTTGGCGCGCCAACAATTCGGCGCGCCTTTTCTGGAATATAAATGTCCGTTGGTTACGGGCGATCCACTTGCGGCGGATCTCGTCGAACCTGTCAGCGGGGACGGTCATCGGGGCCGCCCTCCGCGGTGGGTACAGGTTCAGTGTAAAAGGCGCTCAGCCTTAACGCGACATCGTCGAGGAACTTTTTCAACTCCATCGCATACCGCCCCACCAGGTAGCGTTCGCTGTCGGCGAGCGCCGCCTCCATGCCAGCAGAACACGAGTTGACCAGGTCTGATATCCGCACCGCGGGGCTGGCGCCGGCCATGATGGCTTCCGCGGAGCCTTCTTGCCAGCCCAGGGCGAAGTCCAGTTGCGCCAACGTCCGCGGCGCGAACAGGCCCTCGCGCAGCCGCGCTTTGCGCAGCGTCGAGGGGGCTGGGCCGCCGGCGGCAGCCAGGTCCTGGCGGGTCCATCGCAGCTGTGCCAGACGGTCCTCCAGAAAGAACATCAACCGCTCGATCCCGTCGGCAGGTATCGCTTTCACAGAAAAGACCGTAACAACCCGACAAAGTATTTCGCTACAACTGTCGAATATGAGTTAGTCCATCCCTTAGGCTGAGCCAAGAAGAAAGGGATACGGCCGATGGTGCACAATGTTCTCAGGGGTGTCGGTTCCGCCACGATGTGCGGGTGGCGTCCGGTGCTTCGCGTCCTGCGCATCGCCTCACGACAGTTTGCTGTGATAACAACGATCGCCACGGCGTGCGCCGCGACGATGCCGATCGGGCACCGGCGATGAGCGCGCCCACCACCGACGACGATGTCCACTTCGTGGACCGCTCCCTTGACTTCCTCAGTGATCTTGAGGTTGACGACTCCGGAGTCGGTGTCCTGGCGCACCCCGACGATCCCGGTGCCCTCGACCCGCCCGACATCGACGACGCCGGACCCGCCGACGACCCCGGCGACCAGACTCCTACCGGCTTTACAGAATCTGCGGCGCCGAGCGGTTCATCGCCCGCCGGTACCGGCGCAACCACCCACAACGACCACGTCGATGATCCGCCGCAGGAAAACGATTCCAGCGCAGTCGATCTGGCCCCCGTCGATCTGGATTCACCCAAGCCCGACAACGACATCGACGCTGACAGCGACCCCAACATAAGGGACACCGACGCAGACGCGGCGCCCGACGCGCTCGTCACCCCCGAGGCGCGCGCGGCGCAACCCACCGGCGACGACCTCGCGGTGAGCGATACCAAAGACACCGCGGCGCCGGCTGCGGCGCGCTACAACAAGAAGATCGCCGCCGGCTTCGTCGGGGCGACCGCGGCCGCGGCCCTGGTCGCCAGCGGAGCGCTGATGGCCATGCGCACCGAGCCGCACGTCGCCCAGACCGGTCAGGCCGGCGGGCCCAGCATCCACCTCAGTGTCGTTGCCGCCCCCACCACCACCGCCGGGGCCGGCGAGCATGACTCGACGATCCCTTTCACGGCGACCTCGGTGGGCTGCCTTCCCGGCTCGACGGCCGCCCAGGCCGCGGCCAGCCCTGACCCCACTCAGGCCTGGGTGTGCGTGACCGGCGGCAACGCCGGTGAATTCGTCGTGCTCAACCTCGGGCGCAGCATGCTCATCACCGCCGTCTCGCTGACGCCGGGCTGGGTCGGCACCGACAGTTCCGGGGTTGACCAGTGGCACCAACACCGCGTCGCCACCCGTGTGCAATGGAGCTTCAACGACAGCCCACCCACCGCGATCTCTCAGGACACCGGCAGTGTGCACGGCGAAGCCACCAAAGCCCTGCCCGAGCGCGGTGTGCTGGCCTCCCGCGTCATCCTGCTCATCCAGGAAACTGGCCGCGCCCCCGCCGACGCCGCCGCCACCACCAGCCCCGCACCCGGTTCCGGCGGGCTGTTCGGCGACGTCCTCGGCCCGGCCGCTACCGAGCCGCCACCGGCGGGCAGTCCCGCGGTGCTACCCGGGCTCACCGGCGAGCCCGCCCGCACCGACCCCGCCGACAACTCCTTTGCCATCTCCTCGATCAAGATCTTCGGTCACCCACCCCAATAGGAAGGCGCACCGCCATGCTGACCAATACTTGGCGCCACCGACTCGAGGCCAGCGGCACCGGCCTGCGCCGCGCCGTGGCTGCCGTGGGCTTGAGCGCCTGCAGCGTCGTGGCCCTCTCCACCATCTGGGGCTGGATCACCGACGACCCGATCGACGTCGACGGGCCCGCCCGCAGCGCGGTCAACCGCACCGCCCTGGTCGGCTCCTACGCCCAGGACTGCGTGACCCGCTGGCTCACCGCCACCGCCGCCCGCCAGCAGTCCCTGCACGACTGCTGGTCACTGCACGAACCGCTGCGCCTGCCCACCACCCCGGCCGTCCTCGTCAGCTCCCCCGCGGTCTCGGCGGTCACCCTGGTCAGCGATAACGACACCACCCAGCAATGGAGCGTGGTCATCACCGTGGCCGAACGGCCCTTTGAAGCCGCCACCCCCCACACCACCTACTACCGACTGCCCGTCCTCTACACCCGCTACGGAGTGCGGGCCAGCGCACTTCCCGCCCGCATCAACGGCCCCGGTGTCGGCGCGGATGCACCCCTGGGCTACCCCAGCGCCCTGGCTGCCACCTCACCGGCCTTCGCCACCGTCAGCGGCTTCGTTAGCAGCTTCCTGACCGCTGCGCCGGGGCTGGAACGCTACGTCACCCCCGACTCCGGACTCCTGGCCGCCGCGGACTACCGCTCGGCCCAAGTCACCAAACTCGTTGCCAACCACTCCGCACCCGAAGACACCGCGCCCGCCGACGGCACCACGCTGCATGTGCTGGCCACCGTCAGCGCCGTCACCGCCCAATTCGCCCCCGTGCAACTCGACTACCCGATCGCGCTGAAAGTCACCTCCGGCCGCTGGAGCGTCACCAGCCTGGACTACGCACCGCTACTGGCCGCGGGCGCCGAACTGACCCCCGTCATCCCCGCCGCGGCCGCAGCGCCGCGCTAACATGCGACACCCAATTCCCCACCCACGAAAGGAAATTCACAATGTTTCTCGCTACCACCACCCCGACCCTGCTGGCTGCCACCGACCTGGTCTCTGGCAGCCACTCGCTCTACACCATCGGTGTCGGCGTCCTGGTCATCTTGATCCTGCTCGCCGGGGGCACCCGCGCCGCCGGCGCCTTCTTCGGCGGACGCATCGGCGAAACCGTCGCCTGGGCCCTGGTCGCCGTTGTGGTGGCCGTCGTCGTGGGCTCGGGCTACGCCATCTACACCTCGGCCAAACGCACCACCGACCGCACCGGCATCACCACCGGCCAATTCGGCCAATAACACCCCATCGCGCGCAACAACCCCCGACACACCGCACCCGACAGCGGGTTCAGGAGCCTTCCCATGACCGAATCAGCACAGCTGTTCAAAGGTGTGCACGACATCCCCGTCTACACCAACATCTTGTTCAACAAACCGCTGCGGCTGCCGGTGGCCATCAGCCTTTACGGCGGTGCCGTCCTGACCGTGGCGCTCACCGTGGCGATGCTCGACTCCGGGCACGCCCGCGCCACCCTGATCGGCGGGGCACTGATCACCGCCACCGCCGCCGGTGGCGCCGCACTGCTGCCACGTGGGCGGCCCAGCCTGGGTTTTCGCCTGCACAGCCTGTGGCGCACCGTGTGCCCGCGTGAGGCCACCAGCACCGGTGACCCGCTGCTGGCCCCCCCGCACACCGTCATCGGCAACCTCAGCTTCACCCGCCACGGCGTCTACGCCCACTACCTGCTGTCCGGCCTGCCCTACTACCTGCAATCGACGAAACGGCGCACCGGCGTCGCCGACCGCCACCAAACCCTAGCCCGCGAAATCCCCGCCGGCACATGGATCTACGGCCTCTCAGTGCCACAAAGTCAACGCCAGCTGCTGCGCGCCATGCTCGCCGGGCACCGCGACAAACCACGCTGGATCACCGCCTGCCAACAGATGGCGCCCGTGCTCGCCGACCAACACCCCCGCACCCGCATCTTCTGGCTGGCCATCCCCGTCGACGCCGGCCGCGCCGGGCACAGCCCCATGGGGCAAGCCGCCAAACTGCGCGACTGGGCGATCGGACGCGACAGAGACTCTGACAACTCGGTGGCCGCCTACCAGCGGCTGGCCCACGACGTCATCACCGCCCTGCCCGAAGAATTCACCCCCGTAGCGGCTACCGAAGACATGACCAACTGGTTCTGGCGGCACAACGCCTGGCGTGGCGTGTTCGACAACCCCATGCCGCGCCACCACACCGCGATCGGTCGTCTCGACGGCACCACACTGCCCGAGGCGGTCTTCGACACCGGTGACCAGCACCACCACCGCGGCCGCGCATTGCCACTGCACCTCGGCGCGGCGATCCTGGGTGTGGCCACCGCGGTCTGTGCTGTGGCCGGGCTGCCCGCACTGGCCGCGATCACCGCCACGGCGGCCGTGGCCGCCGCCGGCGCCTGGGCCGCCGGCATCCGCGCCGTCCCGTCGACGGTGAAAACGCTGCGCGTGGCCAGCGCCGAGGGCCTCTACCCCGACAGCTACCAAGCCATCCTGCCGGTCGTCGACATGCCCAAAGCCGGCATCGTGTTCCCCGGATCGGAATTCCTGCAAGCCCTCGACGACCTGGACACCGGTGCGGTCTTCGACTTCGCCGTCAACCTCGTCACGCTCAGCCGCGAAATGGAATCGGTGCGCAACGACCGCGCCAAAGGCAACCTCGACGACCAGTTCACCCAGCGCCGCGACGTCGCCAACGGCGACGCCCAACTACTCACCACCGCAAACCAACTCGCCGAATACCGCCGCCAACTCGACGCCAACATCGACGAACGGCCCCTGCAAGCCGCCTTCCTGATCGCCGTCGGCGCCGGCGACCAAGCCACCCTGGACTACAGCGTCAAACGGCTGCGCGAAGAACTCACCGGCTCCGGTCAAATCGCCATCCGCCACTACCGCGGCGCCCAAACCCGGCTGTGGGCCGCCTTCAATCCCGGGGTACCCCACCACAAAACCGGCGCCGACCAGTTCAGCGAACCCACCACCACCCGCAAATGGTCACGCTTCGTGCCAATCACCTCCTCGATGGTCGGCAACAGCGCCGGAATGCTGCTCGGATTCACCCGGCACAACGCGCTGGGCAGCGCGGTCCTGCTCGACCTGCCCGGCACCGCGCGCCGCAACCGCAACCCCTGCCTGGTCTGCAGCGGCGCCCTGGGCTACGGCAAATCCTATGCCGCCAAACGCATCACCCGCGCCGAAATCCAGCGTGGCGCACAAGCATTCATCGTCGACCCCGGCACCGAATGGGAAAAAGCCCTCGCCGACGTCCCCAACAAGGCCGTCATCGACATGGCCGGTGATCAGTTCAGCTGCGATCCGCTACGCACCTTCCCCGCCGACGTCGCCGCCGCCTACTGGCTGGACTACATGCTCCCGATGATGAGCCTGGACCGCCGCAGTGTCGCCGTGCAACGCCTGCGCGCCATCCTGCAAGCCGACGTCGCGGCGGCCCTCGACATCACCAGCACCGCCGCTCTCATGAGCTACATCAGCCGCATCCAGGCACCCGCCACCGGGCCCGACGACCGCGCACCGCAGGTCATCCGGCTCGCCGAGGACCTCGCCCCCATCCTGGCCGCCCTGCAATCCTGGGCCACCTACGACTTCACCCGCGCCATCTTCGATGACACCCTGCCCGTGCCCGACCTGGCCGCCCTGGATGTCACGGTCTGGCTCACCGGCAGCCTGGACCTACCCACCGCCGAAGAAATGAGCACCCCCCACCTGGCCGCCAACCTGTCGGACCGCAAGCGCGCCTCGGTCGCCATCTACGGCATGCTGGTACGCCTGGCGCGGGTCACGTTCTTCGCCGACGCGGCGCGCTTCGGGCTCATCGTCCTCGAGGAAGCCGCCGGTCTGCTCAACAGCCGCGCCGGCGCCGATGACGCCCACCTGATCAGCCGCCGCGCTCGCAAGCACTACACCGGGCTGCTGATCATCACCCAAAACCCCATCAAAGACCTCGCCCTGATGGGCGACGAATTCATCACCCAGCAACTGATCATGCCGTTCGAAAACGACGACCTCGCACGACAAGTCGCCGGCAAAGTCGGCATCCGCGCCGACGACTACGGCGACATCGAGGAATTCTTCCTCGCCCAACCCTCCGCCCACGAAATGCGCGACCCCACCGCCTTCGACAACCACGACCACGAGAACGCTGCCACCGCCGGCGACGCCCATCGCGGCCAGCGACAAGGCTACGGATTCTTCGTCGACGAATTCCGCCGCAAATCCCCCATCTGGGTCGCCAGCGAACCCGACGCGGCCGTGCACCGCGCCTACGACACCACCCCAGGCCAAGCCGCATGAACACCACCACCGCCGCACCCACCACCGTCACCGGGCGCGCCGCCGAATACCTCGGCTACCAGCTGGCCACCCGGCCCCGGCTGCGCCGCGCCGCCACCGTGTGGTTCACCCTGCACTGGCTCGCCAGCTGGTCGGTGGCGGCCGCGCCGCCGGCCGCCGCCTCCACCATCGGCGGAGCCCTGAACTGGACCGGCATCACCGACAGCTACGGCGTGCCCGTCGGCAACTACTACCTGTCCGTCGTATCCACCAGCGAAGCGATCACCAAAGCCGGCCCCGGCCTGTCCGCCGACCCGTCGAGCTGGGCGCGCTGGCTGGCCAACGCGCTCAACACCGGCCTGACCCACGAAGCCGTCGCCGAACTGCTCTCCGCCCAGGCCGCCGCCTACATCTTCATGATCACCCTGGCGCTGTGGCTGATGCGCTTCGCCATGTCCAACACCTGGCTCTACTGGCTGACCACCTGGCTGCGCCCGATCTTCGAAACACTACGCACCATCCTGGCCGACCTCTGGGTCTTCCCCATCTGTTTAACCCTGGGCCTCGGGGTCGGCGCCTACCACCTGCTCTGGCACGGCCGCAAAGGCCACGGTGCCGGAATCATGTTGTCCACCTTCGCCATCGGCGTCCTGGGCATCATGCTCACCGGCGACCCGCTCTCCGACCTCTACCGCGAAAACGGACTGCTGGCCCAAGGACGCAACCTCGGCTTCACCGTCGCCCAAGCAGGTCTGAACAACGGCGCCATCACCCCCGGCGGCGGCGGAGCCCAACTGCACCACCTGACCGGGCTCATCGCCGATGCCACCGTGCGGATGCCGCTGCAGCTGATGAACTTCGGCGAACCCATCGACAACATCGGCGGCTGCGGCCAGGCCTACACCGCCGCGATGCTCACCCCGCACGACCCCGGCGACCTCGCCGGCCCCGCGCACGCAATGACCCGTTGCGGAGCACCGCAGGCGCTGAGCTTCGCCCAACACCTCGACGGCTCCAACCTCGCACTGGGCATGTTCTACGGCCTTCTCGGTTTCATCTTCACCCTGTTCATTTGCTACGTCACCTACAGCTACGTCATGGCCTGCTGCGCGGCCCTGCTCAACGCGCTGCTCTCCGTCGTCGCCGCCGGGCCCGCCATGATCCACGGCGCGCCTCGGCGCCGCGCCGCCCGCCGCCTCACCCTGTTCTTCAAACACGCCGCCCTGCTGTTCGCCTACACCCTCTACATCTCCGTAGCGGCACTGATCGTCCTGAAAATGGCCGCCCGCGGCGGCTACGCCGACCAAGTCGGCATGACCCATCCCCTGGCCCGGCTCATCATGATCGCTCTGTTCTCCGCCGCCGCCATCGGCGCCTTTCGCTGGCTCAAACACCAACTCGGAGACCACACCCGCCACGAACTCACCCACGCCGTGACCGAACTGGCCCGCCACGGCCGCGACGGCTACCAACGCGGCCGCGACACCTACGACCGCGGCCGCGACCTGGGTGCCCGCGCACCCTGGAACACCAGTACCACCTCCGACGGCGACTCCGGCACACCGCGCACCGGCACCCCCGCAGGCGGCCGTCCCCCCGGCGGCCGGCCCCCCACCCCCGGGCGCGGGCGCAAACCCCACCCGCCGACCCCACCACGCGGTCCCACCCCCACCGCCGCCTCGCCGACCACCACATCTGCGGCCCCAAGCGCCGCTGCCGCGGCCCGCACGGCCAGCACCGGCGGCACGGCGGCACGGGTCGCCGCAACCGCAGGCACCGCCGGCGAAGCCGCCGCCACCGTGGCCGCCCCCGAAGTCGTCGCCGGCGCCGCCGTCGCCGCCCACATCGCACACAAACTCCACCGCCCCCACGACAACAAGTCCGACCACGGCCAGCCCCACCCCGCAGCATCACGCCCTACGCCGCCCAAACCCACATTCCAACCACCACCGGCCCCCGCCAACGGACGCCACCCCCGACCCATCCCACCACCCGCGGCGGCACCCGACACCGCCACACCGGGCGGCCCCGCACCCGAGCAGACACCGGTCAAAGGCCGCTAAGACACAATCCGGTGCTTGGATGACGAGGTGGCCACCGACTGGTACCGCAACGACGCATGGACGCCGCACATCAGCGCCGAGTTCGAGCGCCGGCTCGCACGTGCCCGAGCCCACAACCGGCCGGAATATCTTCGCGTCCAGGGGGTGCACCTGCAACGAGCCGGCCATATCGAGGCGGCGCGAGAAATGTGGGTGCGGGTTCTTGATCAGCCATTCGACAAAGCCGACGTCGGCGGGTACTCCCGCGCCGGGGCGCTGGAACACCTCGCCGACTCCTATGCGCAGTCGGACCCACCGACGGCCGAGCGGTGGTACCGGCGTCTGCTCTCTGAATATCCCGATTTGCAGTGCACCTCGCAGCAGGTCGAGCTGTCGCTGGCCGAAGTACTGGTCGCCCAGGCCAATCCCGCGGCCGCGCGCCAAGCCTTGCAGGCCTGGCGTGACCGCGGCGGATCGCACACCCCCGAGGATCTACTGCGCGCCCATATCGTGCTCGTCGACATCGCCGTGGCTGACGGTGACCGGCGCACAGCCCGTCAGGCTGCGCGCGGCGCGCTGCAAGCAGCCGACCTTCCGGCGCCGTTCTTCAATCACCCCCGAGTCGGCGTCGCCCACCTCGACCCCGAAACACACGCACGACTAAGGCGTTTGGCGCGTCGCCTATGGCTTCCCGCCATGTTCAGGAGATAGACGGTGTTTCAGAGCCTGCACGCGCTGGGCGACCTTCTTCGCCGCCAGCGCACCGAAATTGAATCCACGCTGGGTCACCGGGCGATGGGTGTGGCGGCCTGCGAGGTACTTGACGAGCTGGCAGCGGTGATCGCGACGGTGACTGACAAGGTGCCTGCCGACGCAGCGATCACCCGCACCGGGATCATGGAATACGGCGACAAGGCAATTGCGGCAATGAGGTTGTCGCAGAGTGTGTTTGACAAGCTGGACGAGATCCTCAAACAGGGTGGCGCCGATATTTATCAGCGCCGCCAACCGCAGATACGGTTGATCGGCCGTATCGAATCAGAGGGCTACGCCGTCGACAGCTCAGACTTCACGACGGTGCGCGACGCCAAAGTCTATGCATCCAAGGATGACTGCGATGACGCGGCGGCCCGCATACAGCTCGACGCTGAGATGATCACCCGCGGCGAACAAGCCCGCCTCTACCAGGATCGGTTACAGCGCGTCGAAGCCTCCATCGAGCGGGCCGAAGAAGAATACGCCCAGCAGATACGCCAACTCATCACTGCGTTCGAATAGCCAGTTCCTCCGACTTGTCCGAAAGGTGTTGTCTACTCGCTTCTTTTCTCCGACACCGCAGCATGTAGCCCTTCGGCCAGGTCCTGCGCGGTCAACTCGCGTAACCGTTGCAATTGCTCGTCGGTGATGTCGAGGTCCTCGGCGGCCAGCAGCTCGTCGAGTTCGGCGTTGTCCAGGCGGTCGTTGCGGTGATCGCGCGCCTTTTCCACGAGGTTGCGCACGAATCCGGCATTACCGAGTACGTCGATGCCGCGGATGAGATCGCCGTCCTCGGTGAGCTTTTCGTCGGTGTAAAACCGTTCGAAGTCGCCGCGCAGCGCCTCGACGGCCGCGTCGGTGGTGGTGTCGTCGTCCTCGGCGACCATCAGCTTGGTCAGTTCGACCAACTCCGGCGGGGTGTAGCTGTGGAACTCGATCACCGTCGAAAAACGCCGCCGCAGACCCTGATTGACCTCCAGCATGCGCTGGGTGGCCTTGGCGTAGCCGGCGCCGAACACCACCAGCTCGTCGCGGTGATTCTCCATATAGAGCAGCAAGGTGTTGATGATCGCGTTGCCGTACGGGTCGCCGGTGGAGTAGCCGCGCTCGTGCAAGGTGTGCATCTCGTCGAAGAACACCGCCCCGCCCAGGGCTGCTTCCAGCATCTCCTCGGTGTTCTTCTCCGCATCGGCCATGAAGCGGCCCAGCAGTTTGGCGCGGCTGGTCTCCACCACCAGCGGTTTACGCAGCACCTTCAAACCGCACAGCTGTTTGGTGAACGACCGTGCCACCGAAGTCTTTCCGGTGCCGGGCGGGCCGAGCAGCAGCGTGTGCCGCGAGGTCACCGGCACCCGCAACCCCACCTTGGCCCGGGCCAGGTTCACCTTCGTCGTCGAGCGGATCCGTTTGATCTCCCGCTTGGCCTGGGCCATGCCCAGCATCGCGTCCAGTTCGCCCTGGCCCTCAAGCAGATACTGGGAGGCTTTCTCGGCGTCGCGGGCGATCTCGGCGTCCACCCGGTTCGGGGCGCTGACGGGATCCCACGGATCGGTGCGTGCCTCAATGGTTTCGGGGTCGGTCAGCACCAGCCGCCGGGTAGGGTCGTCCATCGCCTCGCGGGCGGGCGCGAACTTCGGGTCCCGCGAATACACCCGGCGCAGCAGCTGTGAGGCTTCGTCCTCGCGGCCCAGATGACGCAGGCACATCGCCTGGGTGTAGAGCACCACCGTGGCCGCGGCGGGCACCCGGTCCTCGGCAGCGGCGGCGACCTTCTGTCCGCGCCGAAATGCGTCCTCGAACACCCCCAACGAGGCCAGCGCGGTGGTGGCCATCGCGGTGGCCGCGCACTCGTATGCCGGGAGCATCCACTGCTTTTCAACCGGAAACAGGCGCAGTACATCGGTCCAGCGCTGGGTGCGAAAGTGCAGCAACCCCGCCACATAGCTGTGGGTGTCCGCCTCGAACGGATCAGCCGGCACCCGCGCCGCGCTGAGCAGCTCATCGGCCTGGCTGTAGTGCTGGGCACCGATCAGCGCGGCCGCGTAGGCGCAGCGCAGCGAGAACACCGAAGACACCGGCAGCGCCAAGAACAGCCCATCGAACACCACGGGCCGGAAATCGGCCCCGAGCACTCCGAGGCGGCGCACTTCCCAGCCGAAGGTTTCCGCGGCCGCCCATGCCCCGGCCAGCACGTCGAGGCTGTCCTCACCGGCCAGCAGCCGCCCCAGCCAGCCGTCACAGACGCCGGGGTCGGCCTGGGTTGCGGACCGGAACATCTCCGCGGCCACCGTCGCGTTATGGCTGGGCACCAGCCCGCCGACGGCGATACCGGAGGCCAACAGCCCGCGGCGAAACGCGGTGCGCGCCGCAGACTCAGTCGTTGTCATGGTGGCTTTTAGATTAGGCCGCGCGCCGGGGTTTCACGGTGACCTGGCGGCGTTCTTCGCTGACGTCGATGCGGAGCCGATCAGAAATCGCCCAGGTCCGCAGCACCGCGTGATCAGGCCCGTCCTGCTCCAGATGGACATCGGCGCTGCTGGCTGACTCCGCAGACACGGTGCGCACGGTGACCACTGCGCAGGAGGGCGTCGGGCCCTCGGTGTCATCGAAGACGACCATGACCCGCTGCCCTGGCAGACAGGGGTGGGAGGCCAGTGCGGCGGCGTCGATGACCTGCAGGCCAGCGGCAAGGACTTCTCGCCATTGTTGCGGGCGGTCGGTGCGCACCAGCACCTGGTATCCGGCGGCGGCCGCGCGGCGCGCGATCGCGACCGTCAAGGCCAGTTCTCCGGCGACCGTCACATCGGCCGTCCCGGTCGGGGCGCCCAGGTCGACCAGGAGTGGGTGCCCGGTGGCCGTGGCGCCGATGATGATGCCGGTGGCGCCGATCGGTGCCCGCAGCTCCTCGTCGTCGACGATGTCGCGCGCGGGCACAGCTGCCGGCGTCTCGGCGTGGATCAGGCTGGTGCGCATCGCGACGTCGTGGCGTCCCGTCCACGGGTTCAGTCCCGTCAGCGGCGCCTCGGCCAGTGGGTAGCCGGTGTGGTAGCGCACCGCCACACCCACGGTGGTGGCGCCATCTAGGCCCGGTCGCAGCTGGATGCTGACGACCGTCGCCTCGGTGTCGGGAGCCCACAGCCGGTCGATGTTGGCGGTGGTGATGTCGTCCGGTGACATCCAGTAGGTCTGCACGTAGCCGCCGGCGTGACGTAACCGTGCCCAGCCGGGCTGCATCGCCCCCGGATCGGTCCCGGCCAGCAGCGCCTCATCGGCGGCCCGGATCTGGGCGGCATCAAGCACCCGCGCGCCCAGGCGCAGACGGTTCAGCTCGTGGGCCACCCACTCCGCCGCGGCCGCCAGGGTAGCGGCCACCGACTCCCTCCACACGATCGCGCGGGCGCTCGCGGTGGCGTCCAGGCGTATCACCAGCCAGGTCCGGCGTTGCCCGACCGCGGGATGATCTCCCACCATGCCGGAGTACACCTCCGCGTACGGGTGGTGCGTTTTGCCCGCGCGCCGCGAGCCCGCGCTGAGGACATCGATACCGGCCAGGGTGACATCGAATTGGCGCAGCGCGCCGGCCAGTGTTGTCAGCGGCAGCGACGTCATCGACACCGCGCGCGGATAATCCAGCACCGAGGGGCTGTGCGGCTGGCCGTCAACAGCGATCACGGCGACCAGATGCGTTCCCACGGCGCGGATTCCGACCGGCCCGGCACCGAATACGCGTTCGTGATCGTCGAGCTGCCCCGCCGGGGCGCCCTGGTGGGTCCGGTGCGTCCGCAGCGCCCGCCACCCCAAGGTCAGCAGCGGGGCTCCGCGCCAGCACAGCAGCGCCGCCACACTGGCCAGCACGGCGACCGCCAGGGCTGTCCACCAGCCGGGCCTGCCCGCGAGGGCCACACCTGCGCCCAACAGGGCCACGTCGATCACGAACACACACACCAGCCGCGCCCAACCCAGCGCCAGCCCCAGAGGGAACGTGGGGGTCATGACCGCGGCCCTTTGCGGATCAGGGCCGCCGAACCGAGGATCACCGAGCACAGCATCGCCATTCCGGTCACCCCGCCAGCGGCCACCCACACCGGAGTCAAATCGCGGCCCACCTTCGGCGGCGGCAGCACCAGCGGCGCCGACAAGCGTTGCGGGCCAACAGGTTCACCCGCCGGAATGTCGAACGTCAGTGCGGCCACCGGGTCCACGATGCCGTGGCCGATTTGGTTGTCCACCCCGCGCGCTGGTGCCCGCGCGGTGGCCAGCAGCCGGTTGATCACCTGGTGGGCGGTCAGCTGCGGGTATTTCGCGCGCACCAGGGCGGCCACACCGGAGACGATGGCCGCCGAGAACGACGTGCCGGTTTGGGGAACCAGCGAATTGTTGCGGCCTTCCAGGGCGTTCATCAGGCCGTCGTCGCGTGCCGACAGGCTCTCGATGTCGGTGCCCGGCGCGGCGATCGACACCCACGGCCCGGCCACACTGGATTGCACTGGCGCACCGCTGGAATCCACCGCACCCACCGTCAGCACGTAATCGGAGAACCACGCCGGGGCCACCACGGTGGAGACCTGCGCCCAGTCGCGAGGATCGTTGGGCGTCAACGGGTTATAGATCGGATTCTGTTTGCAGTCGTTGCCGCCCTCCTCCCCGACGTTGCCGGCGGCGGCCACGATCACCGCGTTACGCTCCACGGCCGCATACCGGATCGCCGCACCCAGATCACGCTGGTCGATGATGTTGGTCGACGGCATGCAGGACACCTCCGAGATGTTGATGACTTGGGCGCCCAGGTTGGCTGCGTGCACGATCGCGCGTGCCATCGTGCGGATATCCCCGGCCTTGCGCCGGGTGGCCGGGTCCTGATTGCCGGCGAACGCATCCTTGGGGCTAAACGCTTTGGAACTCTGCCGGATCGAGATCAGCTCAACCTCGGGTGCCAGCCCGGAGAAACCATCCGCCGCCGGCGGCGGTGGGGGCGGCGGGGCGGGCGGCGGCGGGGTCGGCGGCGGGTCCTCCGGTACCGAGGGCGCCTGTGGTGCCGGGGCACCCGGCATGGTGTGGGTGCCGAGCCCGGCCGGCGCGATCGCCGGTGCTGTCGCGGGCGCCGGCCTCCAGGCGGCTCCTTCGGGCGGCGGCGGCGGAGGCAGCTGCACCGTCACCGTTTGCGGCGGCGGCGGCGGAGGCGGCGCTTCGGTGGTGGGGACTGTGTCCGGGCGGCGAGGCTGGCGCGGCGGCGGCAGCGGGGTTTTGCCGTCGTTGGGTTGGGCGGCGATTAGCGAGGCCACGATGGTGCCGTGCGCGTCGCAGTCGGTCAGTCCATCTCCGCCGGCCTCGACGTAATCGCCGCCGCCGGTCAGGTTGGTCAGCCGCGGATGCGGACTGACGCCGGTGTCGATGACCGCGACTTTCACCCCGGCACCGCGCCCGAAGCGCCACGCCTCGGCCACATCGAGCATGTCCAGGAAATGCGGCTGGACCCGGTAGTCGGTGCCGGGCAACGTGCCGACTCGGGTGCAGTAGGTGCCCTGGCGCATCGGCTGATCCGGGCCTGGCGGCCCATCGCCGGGCAGCGCCCCCAGGTCGATCTCGGGCGGTGCGACCGCTGAGGCCGGCGGCGCCACCCACAACGCCGCCACACCTGCCACCGCAAGGGCCGCCGCGGCGGCGATCATCGTGTCCCGTCTCAAGGGTCTCACCTCCACCGCTACCGGTACCGGATCGCGGCCAGGACACCCATCAGCCAGAACACCAACGGGAAGATCGCGGTCAAACACACGTACTCGATCCACTCCACCACCTTGCGGAACGGCGGGGTGTAGAAGCGCCGGGGCACCACCACCGCGGCGATCAAACCGGCGACCGGCACCGCCACGATCACCGTCACACCGATCAGCAGTGCCTGCAACGACCACAGACCCAGCACGTAGCGCCCGGCCACACCGATCACCACGGCGACAGCGGCCAGCGCCAGGATCGTCGCCTGCCACCGGTCGGTGAAGGAGCGGCCCCGCAGCAGCACCGCGACCGCGACCAGGCCCGCCACCACCAGCGGGAGAACGCGCCGCGGCGCGTGCGGATCGCACAACCCCACACAGCACACCACGATCAGCGCTGCGGTGGCCACGAGCAGCCCGCTCAGATGCGCGCGCGCACGATCGGCGGACACCGTCACATCGCGCACCGAATCCGGGCCGTCCAAGGTGGCCAACTGTCCGCTGGCCACGACCTTTGTCGACGGCAAATCCGGGCGGGTTTCGAAAATCCAGCGACCGGTGGACGAGGGAAACACCGGTAGCCGGATCCCGCTGGCCAGCCGCGCGATCGTGGGCGCCAGATGCATGCCCACGATCGACACCAGCAGCAGCGCACCGAGCAGGATCGGCGCTGAGGTCACCAGTGTCATCCGCACCACCGCGACCACCGCACCGGCTAGCCCCAGCGTGATGACCGCGGTGCCCAATGCGACGTGGCGGCCGGTGAAGCGAACCGCCAGTACTGCGGCAGCCACCGACGCGGCCAACCCTAACGCGGCATGCGGTGCCCCCACCGGGCCCGGAGCCGCACTAGCGGCGCCGATCGCCGCCGGGACCATTCCCGTCCACAGCAGCGTGTCCCCTACGGCGCGCGCCGGCGCGTTTGCGTGTTCGCGGACCAAGATGGTCACCGCCGCGATGATCAACACCGCCGCTAGCGCCGCGCTGTAGGGCGCTGCCACCCAGTCCAGATGACCGTATCGCCAGCGGCCCAGCAGCGCCGAAGCCACCAGCACACCGGCGACCACGATGCCCGAACCGACCCGCGCTGCCCACTCAGCGGTGACCCCGGGCCAGCGTGTTTGCAGCTCGCGGGCCACCGCGGAGGTGACGTGCTCGACGACATCGATCCGCGCCTCGGAGTCACTGGCGTGTCGCAGCCACAACCTCGCTCCGTCGGCCACGTCCTGCTCGGTCAGTGACAGGGCCGATTTGAGCGCGCTGCCGTCCATGCGGCATAACGTCCATCGGCCCCGCGACTGCGCCCGCAGCGGGGGTTGTCCCAGTTCCTCGAGGCGCGCGGTGATCAGATCCACCAGCGCCGAGAGCTGCACCGAGACCGGCGCGCCGGCATCGAGGACTACCGAGATCTTGGTGGCTCCGGCGATGACCGCCACCAGAATCCGATCGGGCAGTCCTGGCGCCGGTGTACTCGGCGTGGCTTCGCGCGCCCGTTCCATGGTCATTCGTGCAGCGCTCCCGCGGTGGCAAATCCCTCACTTAACTGGGCCGCCAGTTGCATCAATGCTTCCCGGGTGTCTTTGCGCAGTGCCGGGAAATCCAGGGTGGGGGCATCGCGCAGGTGCGGATCCCAGGGCACTGTCAGCACCGCCTTGACGCGCTTGCTGAACGTTTCGTTGACGTAGGTCAGAAGTTTCGGTGTCGCGCTGCGGTTGGCGTCGTTGAGCACGATCACTGACCGGTGGAGCAGCTCATGGCCGCGCCGGGCCGCCAACCAGTTCAAGGTCCTTTCGATCATCTTCGCGCCTTCGACGGTGCACGATCCGATGATCATCAGCGCGTCCGAGGACGACAACGCCGCTTTGAACACGTCGCCTTTCATGGCCGCGCAGTCCACCATGGCCAGCTGGTAGATCCGGCGGGTGCGGCTGATGGTGTCGAAGAACGCCTGCTCGTCGAAAGGGAAATCGGTGGCGACGTTTTGATTGCTCGCCAGCACTTCCAGGCGTTCCCGGTTGCGCCCGGTGTAGGGCCGGGTTTTCGGGTGCGTGAGCGCGTCAGCATCGGCCAGGAATTCGCGGACCCCGACCTTCATCTCGGGGTCGATGAACTCGCCCAGCCGGCCCGCGGTGTCATCGGCGTCGATCGCGATCACCCCGCCGCCGCGGTGAAAGGCGAACACCGAGCCCACCGCCGCGGTCAGCCGGGTCTTGCCCACCCCGCCTTTCATCGATATCGCGGCGATCTGATAGTTGCCGGGAATGTTGGCGGTGATACGAGTTGTCCAGTCCCGCAGCATCTTCTCGTGTTTCCCAGCGCCCAGATTCACCAGCGTCCCGGTGGCGGTGTACACGGTTTTGCGCCACCCCATCGTGGCCGGTTCGCGGCGCGGCTTGACGACCGCGTTCGCTTCGATGGGGCGAAACGATGCACCTGATGCCTGCGGGTCCGCCCGAGGCGTCCACCGTTCTGTGGGGTCGATCGCCGGTGACCATTGCTGCGCAGGCGGCACCGGCGCGTAGCGGTCCTCCAGGCGCGGCATCTGTGGGATCGGCGCCGGGCCCGGGGGTGTGGCGGGTGGCTCGCCGTCGTGCCGGTGCGCAGTCGCGGGGTTCCACGCCCCACCCGAGCCCCACGGGCCGTTATCGGAGCCCGGGTACGAGTGTCCGGCGCCGTAGGACGGCGCCCGGGAGTGCCCGGGCGGTGGTGGGGCCTGCACCGGTGGCGGCGACGGCGCTGGGGCCTGCACGGGAGTCGGCGGCGGTGCCCGATGTGTCACCGGCGGCGGCGGCGCGAACAGCGGGGGCCGTCCCGGCGGCGGGTAGTCGCTGGGTGGGAGGGGATCACGCGGCGGTGGCGGTGCAGTTGCCTGCGGCTCGGGTATCGCAGGGTCGGGCATGGATGCGTCCTCGCTGGGGTCGGGGGCGGGCGGGCTGGGGTCGTGGCGCTCGCCAGTGGGCGGCGGCAGATAGCGTGACCTGAAATCGGAATTGTCCGTCATTTCCTGCCTTGTCGTTGGGCTCCTGCTACTGATCCTAAGGCCCGACTTCTCGCCAAACCACGCCCGATCAACATTTTTTGAGAAATATAACGGTGTTTGCTGAGACCCTGATTACCATTCTCTAGGTCGGAATCAGCAGCGATTGCTAGACCATTCGTTCGTGGGTGGGCCAGGAGCGCACGGGCACGCTGGCCAGCACCGTGATCAGGCCGTGGCGGATCTGCGTCGCGCCGCCCGGGGCGATCGCCATCCACTCCTGGCGGCTGCCGTGGGCCGGATTGAGCCGGTAGAGCGCAACGCGGCCGGCGGTGGTGTCGCGCAGATTGAGTACCGACTCACTGCCCACCGTTTCGCTATCCACATAGGCCCGCGCATAGACGCACGCCTCCGCCGCAGGCTCGTTGAGGGCGCGCTCCAGCTCGGCCAGGGCCGCGCCGCGCAGCCCCACCGCCCGCAGCGCTGCGTGCTTGCTGATGGCGCTGTTGCTCGCCTCGCCCTGGGCAGCGACCGCCGCCGTCATCTCCTCTAGTGGCACATTGAGTGCGCTGATGCGCGCGGGCGCCACCTGGTGGACCGAGTCCATCGCGGCGATGACCAATTGCGGCAAAGCGTGTTCGTCCACCGGGGCGCAGTCGTCGATGGTGATGTGCCCGCCGGCGCGCACCGCCGAGGCCCACCGGCCGCCGCGGCGGGACAGCACGATGCGCAGCTGCTCCTCAGGGATCGCCCGCCACGTCGAAGGGTCCTCGAGCATCACTGTCGGCGCCCAGTTCATCGGCCCGCGTGAGATCAGCACGATGACCTCGACGTCGGGGTGGGCCAGCACGCGCATTCGCGCGGCGATATCGGCGCGCACCACCGCGGCCTCATCGCAGATGCCCTGCTCGACCAGTACGCCTAAGCCGGGATGTGCGCCGACCCAATCCAGCGAGCGGGGCTGGCCGCAGGGGTGGCCGCGAAGCTCGGGGGCCAACTGGTCGATGCCCAGTAAGGCTTGCAGGAACCACAGACCATCGATGTTGACGGTGATATCTGTCGGCGAATTTTCGGTGCTCATCGGCAAATCGTCGTCTTCAGATGGTGACGACAGCGCGGCGGCACCTTGTGATGCCGCCGCGCTGCTGACAGTAACCGGGCTAGGCCGACATCCACGAGGAGCCGACCTGGCCGTCGGTGCTGTTCATGTTGTGGCCGGCGGCCTGCACCTTCTGGCCGTGGGCGTTGGCTTGCTCGTAGATGACCTGAAAATTGCGGCCGAGCTGGTTGATGAACTCCTGGCAGGCGGTGGATCCCGCACCTCCCCAGAAATCACCGGCGGCCAGCACATCTCGCACGATGGCCTGATGCTCGGCCTCCAGCGCCGCGGCCTGGGCCCGGACCGTGGCGCCGTGGGCGTCGACGTCGCCGAACTGGTAGTTGATCGACATGGTTGAAGTTTCTCCTGACCTCGATAAAGCGTTGGGTGGGGGTTAGCTGCTCAGGATCTGCTGAGAGGCCTGCTCTTGCTGTTCGTAGTTGGCGGCGTCGCGAATCAGGCCGTCGCGCACTCCGTGCAGCATGTTCACGATGTTGCGGAAGGCCTGATTCATCTGGCCCATGGTGTCCAGCGAGGTCGCCGACGCCTGACCGCTCCAGCCCGCACCCGAGATGTTCTGGGAGGACGCGAACATTTTGCGGGCGTCGTCCTCCACTGTTTGGGCGTGGGTCTCGAATCGGCCCGCCATGTCACGCATCGCGTGCGGGTCGGTCATAAAACGCGAAGCCATAATTGGTGCTCCTTTTATTTGCTCAGTGAAATTAGAGTGCAGTCGCTGCGACACTAATTCTATGAGCCGGTTTTGGCCTCCGGCAACGGCGGCGGTGAGCAATTTTCAGCAATTTTTGCCCAGCGCGAATTATTGGCGGCGAAGCACCTTGATCGGCGATCCGTAGCGCGGTCCGCCGGCGCCGTCGCCGCCGCGCGCACCCATCCCGGCTGCCATCGGGGCGCCGCCATACATGCCGCCGGCGGGGGCAGAGGCGGGAACAGCCGACGAAGCCGCGGCTGCACCGCCGGGCGCGGCCACCGGTGTCACCGCCCGGGCCGAACCGACCGATTCGGCGGTGCCCGCCGTCCAGGTCGCCGGCACCGACAATCCACCCAGCGATCCGGCCCGCCCGGCCATCGCTTCTACTTGCGCCCCCACCGAGGAGGCCCCGCCCAATCCCGCCAGGCCGGGTCCGCCGACACCGCCTGCGGCACCGGTCGCGCCGCCGAGCATGCCGGGGTTGCTCAGCACCGACATGAACGGACTCAGCAACGACTGGAACTGGCCCAGACCCGAGGCCGGCGACAGCCCGCTGCTCAGCGGCGAGGCAAACCCTTGCAGCACTTGAGGGATGGTGCTGACCAGCTGCGGACCCATCGACAGCATCGTCTGCCCGTCCAGCCCCGCGGGCAAACCCGCGTTGCTGAGCAGGTTGGTCGACTGCTGACCCGCCGCGTTGCCCGCGGACTGGCCCAACGCCGCGCTCTGGGCGGCCAGCCCGACCGGGTCGGAATTGGGCAGCGGCGGGGTGAACGGCACCAGCGTGCCGGTGACGCCGGCGGCGTCGGCGGCGAAGCCGTACAAGACCATGCTGTCTTGGGCCCACATCTGGTCGTAGTGAGCTTCGTTGGCCGCGATCGCCGGGGTGTTGAAGCCCATGAAGTTGGTGGCGACCAGGGTGGCCAGCTGCGCCCGGTTCTGGGCGATCACCGGCGGGGGAACGACACCGGCGCGGGCGGCCTCAAACGCCCCTGCGGCTTGCGTCGCCGCCCCCGCGGCAGCCTCGCATTGGGCGGCGGTGGCCATCATCCACACCGCGTAGGGGGCGGCGGCCAACGCCATCGAGATCGACGACGGACCCAGCCATGCCGTGCTGGTCAGGGCCTCGATCACCGCTTGGAACGCCCCGCCCGCGGAACCTAGCTCGGCGGCCAGGGACTGCCAGGCCGCCGCCGAGGCCATCAACGGCCCCGACCCGACGCCGGCATACATGCGCCCGGAGTTGTACTCGGGCGGCCCCCCGTAATCGACCATCAGTGCTACGGCGCGAAAAGCGCTTAGACCATCGCCACGGCGTTGAGGGCCTCAGAGGCTGCATACGTGGCCGCGGAGGTGCCCATGGTGGCCACGAACATCTCGTGGATCACCGAGCCGATCGCCTGGGTGACCTGATAGACCCCCGCGTGGGTGCCGAACGCAGCGGCCAGCAGCACCGAGGTGGGCTCCGGTGCCGGGGGTACCACCCCGAGCGTCGGGGCCGCCCCCGCCGCGTTGCCCGCGGCCACCGCGGAGCCGATCGAGGCCAGTCCCGAGGCTGAGGACTCCAGCCCCGCCGGTAACGCCGTGACAAACATGCACCCTCCCGAAAACGCGACGAACGTACCAATCTATTGACTTGAGTCTAACGGTGCCGACGTCCCTACGTCTGGGTCACCGCGGATCAATTTTGGCGACTTCAGTGTCCGCGACCTGCACGTATATTCCCGCTTCGCCCGATTCGGCGCTATTCATCAGGAATCCGCGACCGGGGATCATCGTGTGGCCCTTCCATTTGTGCTGCACGAAGCCGGCGTCGGGATCGGAATCCATGATCAGCAGCTGAGCAGACGATTGCCGCAGCGCCCGCAACATCGGATTAGCTCCGGTCCCCGAGCTGAAGGAGCCGAACGCTTGGGTGTAGATGATGTGGAAGCCGACATCGCTGCCGACCTGCACAAATGGCTCCATAACCGCCAGTGGCGAGTCGTAGCCCGCTGGGATCCGCTCAGCGTCATCGATCACCAGGAAGATCTCGGGCCCCTGCCAACTGCGCGCCATGATCTGGCCGCCACTGTCGGGATCATCTTGGGGCAGCCGCGCGGCCAGCACGCTGGCCAGCTCCGCCATCCTGTTCTTCACGCCGTCCACGGTGGAGGCAAAGCGGTACACCCCAGCAGGGCCCAGCACCGCATGCAGCTGGCGGCGGGGATCGACCAGCCATACCTGCGCCGCCGGACGGCCCCGCTCCTCGCCCGCTCCGTCCAGGGCGTAGAGGCGGGCGATCTCGGACAGGACCGTCGCGCACACCGTCGTGCGCCCACACTTGCCCTGCCCGGCGATCACCAGATGACTATCCGTGTCGAAAAACACCGGGGACTCGGTCTCGCTGAGCGCCCACATGATCGACGAGGGGTAACGCGCGTCGCTGCGCGCCCGCGAACGCAACGATGCCGGCGACAGCCGGGCCGGTAGGCGGCGCACCCTGGGCGCCGCGGTGAATTCGCTCGCGACCCGGCTCACCGCCTCGGCCACGCTGCGTGAATCGAAATCCTCTGCCGCGCTGGCCGCCATCGCCGGCCGGGCCATCAGGGTGTGCAAACCGCCCGGCTCCGAACCAGACTGCACGTAGTTCTGCGCGATCATCCCCCGGCCCGGCCGATCCGCGGGGATGGCCGCAGCCAGCCGCGGCTTCGGTAAGTCCGTGACATCATGAATCTCGTTGGGACGTAGCCACACCCGCGACCCGAACGCGCCGCGCACGTGGACTCGCAACTCAGCGGGCCGGTTCACGGCGGCCACCACGTGAATGCCGAAGGTTGGGCCCTCGAGGATGAGCCGGTCCACCGTGTCCATCAGTGCCTCATAGGCGTGGTTGAGAGCCCCGTAGTTGTCGATGACCAGAAACACATCGCCATAGCCATCGGCGGGGACCTCTGCGTCCTCCTGACCAGACTTGCGCCGCCGGAACACCTCCATCGACATCACCCCGGCTTGCTCGAAGCTGCGTTTGCGGCTTGCCAGCAGCTCGGCCATCTCCGCAACCGTGCGTCGCACCCCGTCGCCGTCGAGGGCCTGCGCGACCGCACCGACGTGCGGCAGACCCGCCACCGTCGCCAGCGCCGCCGAGGAGAACGCCAAACAGTAGAACTGCACCTGCTCGGGAGTGTGGGTCATCGCCGCCGCGCAGATCAGATCCTGCAGGGCTGTGGTTTTTCCCGACCCTTGAGCGCCCACGATCACCACGTTGGCGCCCGGGCCTGACACGTCGACGACCAGCGGGTGCTGGTCATGCTTGAATGGCCGGTCCACCAGCCCGATCGGGAACACCAGGTTCGGGCGTGCGGCATATTCGGTGTCCCACCGGCGCCCCAGAAACGTATCGACGAGCCGCTCGATGGTCCACGGCGCATCTAGGGGAGGCTGCCACAGCCGGTAGGGCTCAAACCGGACCCGGCGCAGCTCGTCGATGATCACCCGGCCCACCTGCGGGCGCATCAGCGCACTATCGGCCGCCTCGGCTTCGTGCTCATCTCGCGCCGGCTCCTCGACACTGTCCTGCGCCGGGTCTTCGTCGAAGTCATCAGGTAGCGGCAAGGGAGTGAAATCGGTGCCGAATAGCTGCGGAGCGAAATAGTTCACCGACGCCGGCACAGCATCCTCACCGGTGGTGAAATCCTCGGTGCCCGGCTTGCGGTACTCGCGCCACAGATACTCCCCCTGAAACCTCACCAGCGAATCACCCACCGCCAAATACGCCTGGCCATTCTTGGGCAGATGTATCGCATTCGGCACCCCGACGAGCGCCGCATCGCTCTTCGAATTGAGCGCCAGCGGTATCTTGTAGCCCATATTGTTGATCAGCTTCTCGGCGCGGTTGCCGAGCTCCTGGCTGGCCATCAGCAGATGCACCCAGTACGCGCGGCCCTGACGGCACAGCTGAATCAGCACCTCGTCGATATCCGCGGCGATCCGGTACAACTCGGCGAACTCATCGATCACCACCATCAGCACCGGCAGCGGCGGCAGCGGATCAGCATCTCCGCGCGCCAACTGATCGGCGCGCTTCATGTTGTACATATTCGCGTCGTCGGCCTCAGCCAAGTCGCACAACGCTTTTCGGCGCGCGATCTCCCCCCACAGCGCCTCGACGAAGCGGCCGAGCAGGTTCTGGTCCTCTTCCAGGTCGGTAATGATCTGCGCGACATGCGGAACACCGGCGAATGGCTTAACCCCAGCGCCGCCTTTGAGGTCCGCGAGCAGAAACTGAAGATTCTGCGGCGGATGGCCCAACATCAGCGACTCGATCAACGCCCGCAGCATCGTCGTCTTGCCCGAACCGGTGGTGCCCACCATCACCCCATGCGGGCCTATCCCACCTTCAGCCGACTGTTTCAGATCGAGAAACAGCAGCTCGTTGTTATCGGCGCGGTTGCCGATCGGCACCTTCAACCGTTGCGCCGAGTTATTGATGTCGCTGCGCGACTCCCACAACCGCTCGAAATCAATATTGGCCGGATCATCAATCCCATAGTGCGCCAGAATGTCTCGCGCCATGAACCGAGACGCCGCATTCACCTCGATCGACTCATAAGCCTCGGCCAGGCGCCAGCGCGCCATCCGCTCAGCGAACACCTCAACCTCATCGCGGCTCATCTGATCAGCCACCGCAAAAAACTGGCGCGCATCCGGCAAGGCATCCCAGGTCTTCGGGTCACGCGGCACCGCCGTCACCACGGCGTCCTCCCGCACATGCAGCACCCGCGCCGGCTCGGCGCACGCCGGCACCTCACCGCAGCCGCGCAGATCGAAAAACGTTATCCCACTGACCCCCGCGGAGTTGCCCAACACCTCCCAGCCACCCTCGACATCACACACGACCACCGTGTGCGGCAGCGGATCGATCGGGGTCTTCATCAGCTTATGCCTGCTCACAAACTCCCCACGGCCCCGCAACCCCATCGCATCGGCCTGAGCCTCCACAAAATCGGCCACCGACCCGTACACCATCCGCACCGGCCCCGCGCCATCCTCGATCACCGGATCCCCCACATGCGGCAGCCACTTCACCCAATCCCACTCGGGCACATCAGCGGTGACCACCACCAGCCGCAGATGATCCGGGCCGTGCCAAAACACCAACTGGCACAAGACCGCCCGCATCAACGCCAACACCCGCTCTCGCGGACCACGCAACTCATAGCCCGGCTCGACCATCAGCGACACCAACGCCGGAACCCCGTAGGCCACCGTCTGATACCGCACGAACTCCTGCAACACCTTGCCGGTGACCGGCTCGAGCTCGATATCACTGGGCATATCTTCAGGCTCTCTGAACACCGCGGCCGCCGACTCCTGCAAGTCGGTCATCCCGACCCCGACCCGCACGACCCCAAACCAGCTGTCAGCGCCGCCATCGGCGGTGCGCTCCCACATCCGCACCCCACCCAACGCCGACTCCAGCGTCTGCGGCGCCGGGTGATACCAGCGGTAATGCTCCCCCAAACGGTCCGCGGCCGCCGCCGCCATGTCGCGCTTCTCGTCAATCGTCAAGCAGTACCGGGCACGCAGCGCATCCAACTTCGCGCGCGACATGTCCTGAGAACCCCGCCCGCTGAACAACATCGCGAACAAACCTCCGACCATCATGATCGGAAACAGCGACCCCGCACCGGTAAACGAGCGCGCCCCGCCGGCGAAACTCATCCACACCATGCCGCCCACCATCGCCATCAACCCGATGACCAACGCCACCGACCACAACGGCTTACCCTGCGGAACAGGCACTCTCACCGGCGTCGGCAACTCAACTTCCACCGACCGCAACGACGGCGGCTCGGCTGGCTTCTGACGCGCGAACGCATACTTCACTTCGGGACCTCCAACTGTCCAGGACTCAGATCCACCGGCAAACTGTTGTGGCGCACCAACGCATCCGCACGGGAAAGCACCGGGCCCTGAGCCAGCAGACGCAACACCAGCCACGGCGCAGGGCTGGGCCCAAAGCTTTTCGGGTCCAACCCCAACGCCCGCAACGTGTCATCTTCGCGCGGTATCCCGAACCGCACCCCCGACTCCGAGACCCACCACAGCGACTCCGCAGTCACCGACGACACCGAATTACCCGTCGACACCACATAATTGGCGAACCCCGGCCCGAAGAACACCCGATCGGCCTGCACCGCGGACTCCGGACCTTTCACCAACTCCACAACCTGATCAACATGTGCCTCAGCGACCGGGATACTCGCCCCGGCAATCAGCGCCGTGCTCGCCGCCGACTCACCCACCACACGCTGCCACTGCCAGCACGCCACCGAACTGAGCGCACTGTCCACCAGATGCACCGGGGAGACCGGAAACGCCGACAAATCAAGCGACTTCACCACAGGTAACTTCGCCAGCACCGTCCCAGCCACCACCGGGGCCGAAGCCCCCGCGTTCTGCAACACCTGCGCCACCACCGGCGAGATCGGCTGAATACCGTCGGCCAGCACCACCGAATACGCCGTCTGCCCACCCACCTGTGGAGTCGCCACCACCGCACCCACCGGCCCCGGCGCATCAGCAAACCGCGCCGCCGAACCCGCAGCCGGAATCACCGGCACCGACAACTCCGGCCCCACCGGCACCGCATCCAACAACGCCCGGCTCATCGGCCGCGCCGCAGCCAGCGCATCCTCGCCCACCCCCAGCGCCAACAACACCGCCCGCGCGCCCCGGTTAATCAACGACCGCCGACCGTCACGGATCAGCCACACCTGATCGCCGAAGCGGCGCACCAGCGCCTCCTCAGCCCCCAGCACATGGCGGCGTACCCCCAGATCCGGTTGACCATCAATGACCGTCACAGCCACCGGCTCGGGCGCCCCCGCCCCGAACGCCTTGGTGATCTCATCGCACACCAGCCACGACGAACGCGCCGGAGACACCGGTGACATCTCTTGCGGTGCACCCGGAATACCTACCAACGCCCCGCGCGGACGCGCATCGATTTCGCTGCGCCGCACCCGATCCGGCGTCGCCGGCTCCCCCGCGATCAGACGCGCCGACGCCAAATTCAACGCTGGATACAGCTTTTCGCCCACACGCACATACAAAGCACCTGAATTCTGATCCGCCAGAATCCGCGACGTCCCCGCCGAACTTGCCGGACGCACAAACGACCAAAACAGCGCGCCCAGACACAGCACCGCCGTCAATGTCACCCCGGCCAACACCGCCATCGACTGCCGGCGGCCCGGCTCGGTCTCCATCCGCACCCGCCGGCGCGTCATCGCCAACACCGCTCGCCGGGCCATGAACATGTGCCCCGAGACCTGAAGGCGTGTCGACAGCCCCAACCCACGGCCACGCGCAGAAGCCGCCGTGGTCGTTTCATCGGCCGAATCAGCCATCCCAGCAATGCCTTTCGATTACGTCCGACACATTCACAGACCTCCCGCACCCACCGGGGATGGGCTTCGCAGGCGAGTGCCCCACGAAGTCGCCGAGACCCGTGCTTGCCACATCTTGTTGAGCTTCACCGCTTCGTCTCCGCCTCGTACAGCAAGACCGCTTCACGCACAACGAGCCCAACGCTGTAGCGCTGTCTGCGGCACATGACTGAGGCACCCTTCACCCACTGGCACAGCGCGGAATCCACGGCCCCGACAGCCTCGGCGGCCTCGGCCCAGCCAGCATCGCCGGCGCCGAGTCGACTCACCATGTCCTCGAGCCAAACCAACGGCCGCGGGTGTTGGGAGGCGGTATAGATCAGCGCGGTCAGGGCCCCCTCGGCGATCTCACGCCACAACCCCTTCTCGTCAAAATCCACAGGAGCACCCGCCAACCGAGGGACATCGGGTGTCGTGGCCATCAGAAGGCTGTTCGCCAAAGCCCTCGCCTCGCTAGCCGACATCAGCGGACGCAGCTCTTCAACGCGCACGGCTGGCCGTAAAAGCCCTATCTCCTCTATTCTCGCGACCACGACGGGCATGAAGATCATCAACGACGCCGCCAAATACACCGGCCACCAATGCTTAATCGTCCCGTCGAACAACAGTTGAAATGTCTCTCCGAACGTCGCCGACATTGGTCAAACCGCCTCGTGTGCAATGATTTTCAAGGAACTGATCGCAAATGTTGCGTCCACCGGGTCGGTGCCTTCGCCGCTGCCGCGACCCGGCCCGCCTCCCATCGGCGCCGTCGAGGTCGGCGGAGTTCCTGGGTCGCCAAACAGGCCCGGCAAAGCACCCGGTACAGACGGACGCGGCGCGGTCGCCGCCGGGTCTGCTGGTGGACGCGAGGTGAATCGGATCAGCATCCGAATACGTGACGCGAGAATGTGTTTGATCGGTTTCACAGCCGGTAGGACTCCCCGCCGTGCGGGAACCCGCCCCCGTTGGTCGCGATATGGACATGGTCCATATGGTTCTGCGTCGGCGAACCCCGATTCTCCATCAAACTCGACGACCCATCCGGGTTGTGAATCGTCTGCTGCCAAATCACGTGATTAATGTTGAACTGGCCCCGGTGCGCCATCGCGAACCGCATCACCGCATCACCGAGCGCCTTACCGTGCGCCGAGGTCGGATCGGGAATCATCACGTCGATCGCCTGGCCATTGGGATGCCACTTCAGCGAATCCGGGCGGACTCCGCCAATCGTGCGGATCTCGGGGAACGCCGCCGACACCGCGCGAGCCGCCAAAATCGTGTCCCTCTGCAGCCCCTTCTCCGAGGCCACACCCGGGCCCAACTCACCGCCCACCGAACGGCCGACCACACCACCCGCCGAGCCGACCGCGCCGCCCACACCGCCGAA
>NZ_JCALCN010000033.1:0-42211 GCF_059812345.1 Mycobacterium sp. NGS59 | reverse complement strand
AGTACCTCGTCGTCGGAGAGCTCCCTGGCCTCCTTCCCCGACACTTCCTCGGTCTGGATCGCGGCCAGCACCATGCGCAACGTCGCGGTACGCAGCTTCTCCTGCGCTTTCATCGCCTCGGTCAGGTCAGCCCGAAGCCGGGCTTTCAATTCCGCCATTGTTCAGACGCTACGCGCACGGTGGTGAGTGCAGGACCGACGTTGAGAATTGCAGCGACCATCTACAGGATGGACCCCATGACGAATGACGACAGCGGCTGCCGACGGTGAGCACGCTGCCGCCTGACGCACCGCCGCCCGCGTACGGTCCCCCGCCCGCGTACGGTCCCCCACCTGCGTACGGTGCCCCGCCTGCGTACGGTCCCCCGCCTGCGTACGGTCCGCCGCCTGGCTACGGTCCCCCGCCTGGCTACGGTGCCCCGCTTCAGGGCTACGGCGCCCCGCCTCCCGGGTACGGCCCCCCGCCTGGCTACGGCGCCCCGCCTCAGGGCTACGGCCCCCCGCTGATCCCGGGCGCCGCGAAACCCGGCATCATCCCGCTCCGACCCCTGACCCTCAGCGACATCTTCAACGGCGCTGTGGGCTATATCCGCGCCAACCCGAAACCGACACTGGGCCTGACGGCCATGGTGGTGGTCGTCATGCAGGTGCTTTCGCTGCTGCTCACAATCGGCCCGCTGACCGCCGCCAACAGTTTCGATTCCGAGGGTGCCGAACCGAACCTTGCGGCGGTAGGTGCGTGGACGACATCGATAGGTGGCAGCGCGCTGGTCGGTTGGCTGGGCGGAATTCTGCTCAGCGGGATGCTGACCGTCGTCGTGGGGCGTGCGGTGTTCGGTTCGCCGATCACCATCAGCGAGGCGTGGGTCAAGGTACGCGGTCGGATCCTTGCGCTGCTGGGTCTGGCGCTTCTCGAGGCCGCCGGTGTGGCGGTGATCGTCGGATTGGTCGTGGTGATCCTGGTAGGAGTCGCGACCGCAGCCAACGGCGCGGTGGCGGCAGTGCTGGGTTTCCCGCTGCTGCTGGCCGTGGTGGCACTGATGGCCTATGCGTACACCGTGCTGATGTTCGCCCCGGTGCTGATCGTGCTGGAACGGCTGCCGGTCTTCGACGCCATCACGCGGTCATTCGCTTTGGTACGCAATGGTTTCTGGCGGGTCTTCGGTATTCGGCTGCTGGCTGCATTGGCTGTCGGGATTATCGGCGGCGCGATCGCGATGCCGTTCGGCATCGTCGGCGAGATAGCGTTGATGGGCGCGTCGGGCACCACCGCACTGCTCGTCGGCACCACCCTGTCGACCATCGGAGGGGCCATCAGCCAGATCGTGACCGAGCCGTTCCTCGCCGGGGTGGTCGTGCTGTTGTACACCGACCGGCGGATCCGGGCCGAGGCGTTCGACCTGGTACTGCAGACCGGTACGGCCGGCGGTCCGGTCGAGTCCACCGACAATCTCTGGCTGACGCGGCCCTTCTGACGGACAGCCGACATGCCTGCCATCGACATCGATCGCGATGCCGCCCACGACGCCGCGCAACGCGAACTCAACAAACCGATCTACCCCAAACACTCGCTGACCGACGAAATCATCGCCAAGATCAGTGAATTCCTGTTCCGGGTGCTGCAGAAGACCTCGTCGGTACCGGGTGGCTGGTTCACCGTCACCGTGCTGCTCATCCTGGTGGCGATCGCCATCGCAGTCGCCATCCGAATCGCCCGGCGCACCATACGTACCAATCGCGGCGGCGACTACGAGTTGTTCGACGCCGGCCAGCTGACCGCGGCCCAGCATCGAGCCACCGCGGAAGCACTTGCCGCCGAAGGGAATTGGGCGGCGGCGATTCGCCATCGGCTACGCGCGGTAGCCCGGGAGTTGGAGGAGACCGGTGTGCTCACCCAGGTCCCCGGACGCACCGCCAACGAACTGGCCTCCGACGCCGGCTCAGCACTTCCGCATCTGGCCGGCGAATTGTCCCAGGCGGCAACGGCATTCAACGACGTGACTTACGGCGAGCGGCCGGGCACCCAAGGCGCCTATCAGATGATCGCCGATCTCGACGACCATCTGCGGTCGCGTTCGACGGCTTCGTCGGTGGTGGGACAGCCCCCGACACCGAACGCATGGGCGCAGATCCGGTGACGACGACACATGTGGCACCCGGCCCGGCCCGACAGCGACGCCCCTGGCGCGGCGTCCTGCTCGCGCTGGCCGCCCTGGCCGTCGTCGCCGCAATCACCACGTACCTGACCGCGCCGCGGCCCGGCGGCACGATGGACCCCGAAGCCACCAGCCCGTCGGGTGCACACGCGCTGGTCACACTGCTTCGCGAGGGCGGCGTCGAGGTAGTGGTCGCGGACAGCGTCGCCGACGTGGAACGCGCGGCCCGGCCCGACGCACTGCTGCTGGTGGCACAGACGCAGTACCTGAGCGACAACTCCCTGCTGGCTCGCATCGGGAAAGTGCCCAGCGATCTTCTGTTGGTGGACCCCACCACCCGGGCGCGCACGGCGTTGACACCGCAACTGCGCGTCGGCGCCGCGAGCAAGTTCGACAACGAGCCCAATTGCTCGTTACCGCAAGCCAATCGGGCCGGAACGGTCAACTTCGGATCCAGTGAGGCATACCGGGCCAAGGGCGACCTGGACCTCGTCAGCTGCTACGGCGGCACGCTGGTCACCTACCGGGATGAGGGCCGGACCGTCACGGTGGTGGGCAGCAGCGACTTCATGACCAACGACGGGCTCCTTGAAGAAGGCAACGCGGCGTTGGCGATGAACCTCGCCGGCATGCGACAGCGCCTCGTCTGGTTCGCACCGCAACACGTCGAAGGCCACAAATCCGCGCCCAACTCGATCTCCGATCTGATCCCGGACAATGTGACGTGGATCGTCTGGCAGCTCTGGCTGGTCGTCGCGCTGGTGGCGTGGTGGAAGGGACGACGGGTGGGTCCGCTGGTAGCCGAGGAGATGCCGGTGGTGGTCCGCGCCTCCGAGACGGTAGAAGGCCGGGGCCGGCTGTACCGCTCCCGTCGCGCCCGCGATCGTGCCGCCGAAGCGCTGCGCACCGCCACGCTGCAACGATTGGCCCCCCGGCTGGGTCTGGGTCCCGACGCCGCACCGGGCGCGGTGGTGACGACGGTGGCCCGGCGCAGCGGGACCGACCCGGACTTCGTCCAGTACCACCTGTACGGGCCGCCGCCGGACAACGACACCGACCTACGAAACCTCGCTCTTGCGCTCGACGACATCGAAAGGCAGGTCACCCACTCGTGACACAGTCCCCTCCCGCACAATCCCCGGTCGCAGACCAGGCTCGTGAAGCACTGCTGGGGTTGCGCACCGAGATCGCCAAAGCCGTCGTCGGCCAGGACGGGGTGATCAGCGGCCTGGTGATCGCGCTGCTGTGCCGCGGCCACGTGCTGCTGGAAGGCGTTCCCGGCGTGGCGAAGACGCTGATGGTGCGGGCACTGGCCGCCGCTCTGCAGCTGGAGTTCAAACGGGTGCAGTTCACCCCGGACCTGATGCCCGGCGACGTCACCGGCTCGCTGGTCTACGACACCCACACCGCGGAGTTCGCCTTCCGGCCCGGTCCGGTGTTCACCAACCTGCTGTTGGCCGACGAGATCAACCGCACCCCGCCCAAGACGCAGGCCGCGCTGCTCGAGGCGATGGAGGAGCGTCAAGTCACCATCGACGGTGCACCCAAGCCGTTGCCCGACCCGTTCATCGTCGCGGCGACCCAGAACCCGATCGAGTACGAGGGCACATATCAACTGCCCGAAGCCCAGCTGGACCGGTTCCTGCTGAAGTTGAACGTGACGCTGCCACCGCGGGACGCCGAGATCGCCATCCTCGGCCGGCACGCCCACGGTTTCGACCCGCGCGATCTGTCGGCCATCCAACCGGTGGCGGGACCCGCCGAACTGGCGGCCGGTCGGGAAGCGGTGCGGCAGGTGCTGATTGCCGACGAGGTGCTCGGCTACATCGTCGACATCGTCGGGGCCACCCGTTCCTCCCCCGCACTGCAGCTGGGCGTCTCGCCGCGGGGCGCGACCGCACTGCTGGGCACTGCCCGGTCCTGGGCGTGGCTGTCGGGACGCAACTACGTCACCCCCGACGACGTGAAGGCGATGGCCCGCCCGACGTTGCGGCACCGGGTCATGCTGCGGCCGGAAGCCGAATTGGAAGGCGCCACCCCGGACGGCGTGCTCGACGGCATCCTGGCCTCGGTCCCGGTGCCCCGCTAGTGATCCTTACCGGACGCACCGGGCTGCTGGCACTGATCTGCGTCCTGCCGATCGCGGTATCTCCCTGGCCGGCAAGGGCTTTCGAGATGCTGCTGGTGGTGTTGGTGATGTTGGTGGCGATCGACGTGGTGCTGGCGGCCAGTCCCCGCCGGCTCAGTTACACCCGTTCGCCGGACACCTCGGCCCGGCTCGGCCAACCGGTGGACGCCGGCCTGACGATCCACAATGCCGGTGTGCGCCGGTTCCGGGGACAGGTGCGGGACGCGTGGCCGCCCAGTGCGCGCGGGGCGCCGCGCGTCCACCGGCTGGCGATCGCCCCCGGCCAGCGCGAGCAGATTGTCACCCAACTGCGGCCGGTTCGGCGCGGCGACCAGCGTGCGGCGGTGGTCACCGGCCGGTCGATCGGACCGCTGGGATTGGCCGGGCGGCAGAGTTCGCAGTCGGTGCCCGGACACGTCCGGGTGCTGCCGCCGTTCCTGTCCCGCAAGCACCTGCCGTCGCGGCTGGCCAAGCTGCGCGAGATCGACGGCCTGCTACCGACTCTGATCCGCGGGCAGGGCACCGAATTCGACTCGCTGCGTGAGTATGTCGTCGGCGACGACGTGCGGTCCATCGACTGGCGGGCCAGCGCACGTCGCACCGACGTCATGGTCCGTACCTGGCGGCCCGAACGGGACCGGCGCGTGGTGATCGTGCTGGACACCGGACGCATGGCCGCGGGGCGGGTCGGTGTGGATCCGACGGCGGCCGATCCCGCGGGATGGCCACGACTGGACTGGGCGATGGACGCGGCATTGTTGTTGGCGGCATTGGCATCCCGCGCGGGTGACCATGTCGACTTCCTGGCCCACGACCGGGTCAGCCGGGCCGCGGTGTTCGGCGCCTCACGCACCGAACTGCTTGCCCAACTCGTCGACGCGATGGCTCCGCTGCAACCGGCGCTCATCGAATCCGATTGGCGGACAATGGTTGCCACCATTCTACGGCGCACCCGACGGCGGTCGCTGGTGGTGCTGCTGACCGACCTGAACGCGACCGCGCTGGACGAGGGCTTGCTGCCGGTGCTGCCTCAGCTGTCGGCCAAGCACCACGTCCTGGTGGCCGCGGTAGCCGACCCGCGCATCGATCAACTGGCCGCCGGGCGGTCGGACGCGGCGGCGGTGTACGACGCGGCGGCGGCCGAACGCTCCCGCAACGAGCGACGGGCCATCGCCTCCCGGCTGCGGCGCAGTGGGGTCGAGGTCGTCGACGCGCCGCCCACCGAGATCGCGCCCGGGCTGGCCGACCGCTACCTGGCGATGAAGGCGACCGGCCAGTTGTAACCGCGCGCCCATTGTGAATCCTGCGACGCATCTACGGCGTGTCGTGTCGTGAGATTCACGCTCGCGCGGGGCTTCAGCTGGTGGGTACGACGTCGGGCGCGTCCTCGATATCCCCGGTCTCCCCGGCGGCCACCCCGCGGCGCCCGAAGTAGACGACGTAAGACAGGAATGCCACTTCGGCCAGGACGCCGATACTGATCCGGGCAAAGGTCGGCAACGGCGACGGCGTCACCATCGCTTCGATAAGTCCCGAGACCAGCAGCACGCCTACCAGTCCGACGGCGACCGACACGACTCCACGGCCTTCCTCGGCCAGCACCTGTCCGCGCGGCCGATCACCAGGGGATATCACCGACCAGCCGAGCCGCATCCCGATCGCGGCGGCCAGAAACACCGCCGTCAGCTCCAGCAATCCGTGCGGCAGCAGCAGGCCCAGCAGCAGCCCGCCCTTGCCGGCCGGGAACATCAAGCCGGCGATCACCGCCACGTTCGCGGCATTGTCGAAGAGCACGAACGGTATCGGTAGACCCAGCACGACCGACATCGCGATGCATTTGGCCGCCACCCAGGAATTGTTCACCCAGACCTGCAGGGCGAATGCCCCGGCGGGGTGCTCGCTGTAGTAGGACTCGACGTCGTGGTTGATCAGTTCGTTGATCTCGGCGGGTGTCCCGACCAGCGACTGCACCTCGGGGTTGCCGGCGACCCAGAGCGCCATGATCACGACGACGGCGAAGAACGCCGCTGCCGTCGCCGCCCACCAGCGCCACGCCCGGTAGGCGACGACGGGAAAGGACACCGTCCAGAAACGAACGAAGGTACTGGTCATCGGGGCGTGCGCGCCGGTGACCGCGGACCGTGCCCGGGCGACCAGACTGGACAGCCGGCCGGTCAGCAGGGAATCGGAGGACACCGAACGCAGGATCGACAGATGGGTGGACACCCGCTGGTAGAGCTCGACGAGTTCGTCTATTTCGGCACCGGTCAACGAGCGACGCTTCTTGATCAACTGATCGAGCCGGTCCCACGTGCTTCGGTGGGTCAGCAAGAACGCGTCGACGTCCACGCTGCGCAGCCTACCGGCCACTTCTCAGCCTGTAGCGTTCCCAGGTATGTCGGAGGTGGTGACCGGGGACGCCGTGGTGCTCGACGTCCAGATCGCGCAGTTACCGGTGCGGGCGCTGAGCGCGATCATCGATATCACCGTGATATTCGTCGTTTACTTCGTCGGACTGGTGTTGTGGGCGGCCACGTTGTCGCAATTCGACCAAGCGCTGACCGTGGCGTTCCTGATCATCTTCACGGTGCTGGCGATGGTCGGTTATCCGGTGATCATCGAGACCGCGACGCGGGGCCGGTCGCTCGGCAAGATGGCACTGGGCCTGCGAGTGGTGTCCGACGACGGTGGTCCGGAGCGCTTCCGGCAGGCGTTGTTCCGGGCGCTGGCCGCGGTGATCGAGATCTGGATGCTGTTCGGCAGTCCCGCGGTGATCTGCAGCCTGTTCTCACCCAAGGCCAAGCGGGTGGGCGACATGTTCGCGGGCACCATCGTGGTCAGCGAGCGCGGTCCCCGGCTGGCGCCGCCGCCGATGATGCCGCCGCAGCTGGCCGGCTGGGCGGCGTCGCTGCAATTGTCCGGGCTCAGCGCCGGCCAAGCCGAGATCGCCCGTCAATTCCTGTCCCGGGCAATGCAGCTCGACCCGAGGCTGCGTGACCAGATGGCCTACCGGATAGCCGGTGAGGTGGTATCGCGGATCGCGCCGCCGCCACCGCCGGGGGCGCCGCCGCAGTTGGTGCTCGCCGCGGTGCTGGCCGAACGGCATCGTCGCGAGCTGGCCCGGCTGCGGCCGGTCATGCCGCCGCAGGGCTGGCCGCAACCCCAAGGGTGGGTGCCGCAGGGTGTGGGTCCGTGGCCGGTGCAGGGTGCGGGTCCGTGGCCAGTGCCGCAGGCACCGCCGTCGCCCCCGCAGGGCGCGGGCCCGTGGCCAGCGCCGCAGCCACCCCCGCAGACACCGCCGTCGCCCCCGCAGGAACCACCGCAGACACCGCCCTCACCACCGCAGACACCGTCCTCACCCCCGGTGAGCGCGGACGCCGGCGGGTTCGCGCCGCCGAGCTAGAACTGCGCGACGCTGGCGGCAAGGAGGGCGACGTCGGTCACCAGCAGCCCCAATCCCGCCAGTGGCACCGCGACGCCGCCGCGTCGCTTGGCGGTGAAGACCGAGGCGACGATGACCAGCAGAGCCACCACCGGCGGGCCGTAGAACAGGACGTCGAAGTCGATCCCTCTGCCCAGTCGCGGGCACCGGTTCTCGCTGCACGAGTCGGTGCTCATGACCGCCCCGAGGGCAAAGAGCATCACGATGGCGGCTCCGGGCACCGTCAGCAAGGCCAGCACCCAGTTGACCCGGACGCGGGTTTTGGCGCCGTCATCTGGGCGGTAGCTCGGATCGGCCAAGCTCCCCGGACCCGTGCGTGCCACCAGGTCGCGGTGGTTGCCATTCATGGGTCAGGCGCTTACCCGGACCCGGGGTGATGCAAACCGGGACTTCCGGCCCCCGGATGGACCTACGTTGCATCACGATAGTTTCCGATATATCGTTACAGCCAGCAAAACACACCAACCTAAAGGACTTGACTATGAACACCCCTTTCACTCCCCCCAATGGGCCGTTCGGCCCCCATCCAGGCACCGGATTCGGCTTCGGTCCCGCGCAACGCCGCGCATTCCACGGCGCCAGGCGACAAGCCCGCCGCGACTTCATCGAGACTCTCCGCGGCAACGCCGGCGAGCACGACGGGCCGTTCGGTTTCGGCCCGGGCTTCGGGCCCGCCCCCGGCTTCGGGCCTGGCTTCGGATTCGGCCGGCCGGCATTCGGTGGACCCCGCGGCGGCGGGCGTCGCGGCGGTCGCGGCCGTCGCGGCGACGTGCGTGTGGCGATCCTGGTACTGCTCGCTGAGCGGCCCATGCACGGCTACGAGATGATTCAGCAGATCGCCGAGCGCAGCAACGGGATCTGGAAGCCGAGCCCGGGTTCGGTCTACCCGACCCTGCAACTCCTCGCCGACGAGGGGCTGATCACCGCCGACGAGACCGACGGCAGCAAGAAGCTATTCGCGCTGACCGAGGACGGCCGGACCGCGGCGGAGAACGTCGGGACGCCGCCGTGGGACGAGATCGCCGAAGGCGTGGACCCCGCGCACCTCAACCTGCGGACCGCGGCGCGTCAACTGTTCGGCGCGGTCGGACAGTCGGCGCACGCCGCCAGTCCCGAGCAGCAGCAACGGATTGTCGACGTGCTCAACACGGCCCGCCGCGAGATCTACGGCATCCTCGGCGAGGACTGAGCCTCCCCCGCCGCGAGCGCGCTCAAATGTACGGCTGTACCGGCGTTTCGGTGTACATATGAGCGCCTTCGCGGGCGGCGTCAGGACACGTCGACCCAGTCCAGGGTCCGCTGCACCGCTTTGCGCCAGCCTTCGTAACCCTCGGCGCGCTGGTCGTCGTCCCAGTTCGGCGTCCAGCGCTGGTCTTCCTGCCAGTTGGCGCGCAGGTCGGACGGGTCCGCCCAGAATCCGACCGCCAGGCCCGCCGCGTAGGCGGCACCCAGCGCCGTGGTCTCGGCGACGACCGGCCGCACCACGTCCACTCCGAGCACGTCGGCCTGAATCTGCATGCACAGGTCGTTGGCGGTGATGCCGCCGTCGACCTTCAGAATCTCCAGGCGCACACCGGAATCGGCCGCCATCGCCTCCACCACGTCGCGGCTCTGGTAGCAGATCGCCTCCAGGGTCGCGCGCGCCACGTGCGCGTTGGTGTTGTAGCGCGACAGCCCCACGATCGCGCCGCGGGCGTCGGATCGCCAATAGGGGGCAAACAAACCGGAGAACGCCGGAACGAAGTAGACCCCGCCGTTGTCGTCGACCTGCCGGGCCAAGGACTCGCTCTGCGCGGCGCCGCTGATGATGCCCAACTGATCCCGCAACCACTGCACCGCCGAGCCGGTCACCGCGATCGAACCCTCAAGCGCGTAAACGGGTTTGGCGTCGCCAAACTGATAGCAGACAGTGGTCAGCAGACCGTTTTCCGAGCGCACGATCGTCTCACCGGTGTTCAGCAACAGGAAATTGCCCGTCCCGTAGGTGTTCTTGGCCTCACCGGAGTCCAGGCACACCTGGCCCACCATTGCCGCGTGCTGGTCACCGAGCACACCGGTGATCGGGACCTCACCGTCGAAGGGACCGGAATCGGTGGTAACGCCGTACGGCTGCACCGGTGACGACGGTTCGATCCTGGGCAGCATCTCCCGCGGGATATCGAAGAACGACAACAACTCGTCGTCCCAGTCCAGCGTTTCCAGGTTCATCAGCATGGTCCGGCTGGCGTTGGTGACGTCGGTGACGTGCACGCCACCGTGCGGACCCCCGGTCAGGTTCCACAGCACCCACGTGTCGGCGGTGCCGAACAGCGCATCGCCCCGCCCGGCCGCCTCGCGCACGTCGTCGACATTCTGCAAGATCCACTGCAATTTCCCGCCCGAGAAATACGTCGCGGGCGGCAGGCCGGCCTTGCGGCGGATCACGTCACCGCGGCCGTCGCGGTCCAGCGCGCTGGCGATGCGGTCGGTGCGGGTGTCCTGCCAGACGATCGCGTTGTAGTACGGCCGTCCGGTCTTGCGATCCCACACCAGCGTCGTCTCCCGCTGATTGGTGATGCCAAGCGCCGCAATGTCTTTCGTCGTCACCTTGGCAGAGTTCAGCGCCGTGCGCAGCACCGAGACGGTGCGCTCCCAGATCTCCACCGGGTTGTGCTCGACCCAACCCGCCTTCGGCAGGATCTGCTCGTGCTCGAGCTGGTGCCGGGCGACTTCGGTGCCGTCATGGTCGAAGATCATGCATCGGGTGCTGGTTGTGCCCTGGTCGATGGCGGCAATGAGATCAGAAGATTCGGCCAACGTTGCGCTCCTCGGATCCGGCACTGGCTGTAATCGTCCAATGATTGCTTCATCGTTCATGATTGCTTATATGGCTGCTGACATCGAGGGCATGCCGCGCGGCGGTCCCGACGCGTCGTGGCTGGACCGGCGGTTGGAGACCGACCGCCTGGAGTACATCGACCGCGACGACGTGGCAAGGAAGAAGCTCGCGGCGATCCGCTCACTGGACCGCGCGGGGCGGCTGTTCGGGTTGCACAAGACTGTCGCCCGCATCGTGCTCGAGGAGGTGCGCGCCGCGCCCGAGCCCAAGATTCTCGAGCTCGGATCGGGCCACGGCGGACTCTCCCAGCTGCTGCTGAACCTGCATCCCAGCGCGCAACTCACGGTCACCGACGTGGACCCCTCGCTGGTGGCCGCGATCGGCGCCGGTGCGCTGGGCTCGCACCCGCGCGCGAGGATCCGGCAGCTGGACGCCACCGACATCGACGCCCCCGACGGCAGCTACGACCTGGCAGTGTTCGCATTGTCGTTTCATCACCTGCCGCCGCCGCTGGCGTCCCGGGTGTTCGCCGAAGGCACCCGGGTCGCGGACAAGTTGGTGATCATCGACCTGCCGCGGCCACCGTCGCTCCTGCACATCGTGCGGCTGGCGCACATGTTGCCGTTGACGATGTTCGCGATGCCCCACGACGGGGTCATCAGCTCGCTGCGGGCCTACAGTCGCTCGGCGCTGCTGGCACTCGCCCGCCACGCCGACCCTACGATTGAGGTCACGCTGCGCGGCGGCACCGTGTTCAACAGGTCGTTGCGCCCGCTGCCGCAGATCGCGGTGGCGACCCGTCGCGATCGTTCAACCTCGGCTTAGAAAGGGATCTGTGGGCGAAGAGGTCAAATGCACCACGTACGACCCCGAACAACGGCGGGAGTACCGGCACAAGGTGCAGCTGTGTCTGGACGTCTTGGAGAAGATGCTGGCCCGAACCAGCTTCGACTTCGAGCGCCCGTTGACCGGCATGGAAATCGAATGCAACCTCGTCGACGCCGACTACCAACCCGCGATGTCGAATCGGTCCGTGCTGGCAGCGATCGCCGATCCGGCCTATCAGACCGAATTAGGCGCCTACAACATCGAATTCAACGTGCCGCCGCGCCCGTTGCCCGGACACACCGGACTGGACCTGGAAAGCGAGGTGCGGGCCAGTCTCAACGACGCGGAAACCAAGGCCAACGCCGGCGGTTCGCACATCGTGATGATCGGCATCCTGCCCACCCTGATGCCCGCGCATCTGGACGACAACTGGATGAGCGAGTCCAAGCGCTACACCGCACTCAACGAGTCGATCTTCACCGCTCGCGGTGAGGACATCCCGATCGACATCGCCGGCCCGGAGCCGCTGAGTTGGCAGGCTGCTTCCATTGCGCCCGAATCGGCTTGCACCAGTATGCAATTGCACCTCCAGCTGGCGCCGGACGACTTCGCCGCCAACTGGAACGCGGCGCAGGTGCTGGCCGCGCCGCAACTGGCGCTGGGTGCGAATTCACCGTTCTTCTTCGGTCACCGACTGTGGGCCGAAACGCGCATCGAGCTGTTCGCACAGTCCACCGACACCCGGCCCGAGGAGCTGAAAACTCAAGGCGTGCGGCCCCGGGTGTGGTTCGGCGAACGGTGGATCAGCTCGGTAGCCGACCTGTTCAAGGAGAACATCCGCTACTTTCCGTCGCTGCTGCCCGAGATGTCCGAGGAGGACCCCGAAGCCGAGCTGAAAGCCGGACGCGCGCCGCAGCTGTCCGAACTGCGACTGCACAACGGCACCGTCTACCGCTGGAACCGGCCGGTGTACGACGTCGTGAACGGCCGCCCGCACCTGCGGCTGGAGAATCGGGTACTCCCCGCCGGCCCGAGTGTCGTTGACATGGTGGCGAATTCGGCTTTCTACTACGGCATGCTGCGCACGTTGTCCGAGGCCGAGGACCCGCTGTGGTCACACCTGAGTTTCCCGGTGGCACAACGCAATTTCCTGCAGGCCGCGCGCCAGGGCATCGATGCGCGGCTGCACTGGCCGGGAGTCGGCGAGACCAGCACGCGAGAGTTGGTGCTGGACACCTTGCTGCCGATGGCGCATGCGGGTCTGCAGCGCTGGGGTGTCGACGTGGAAGTGCGTGACCGCTTCCTGGGCGTCATCGAGGGCCGGGCCAAGGCCGGGCGCAACGGCGCGACGTGGCAAGTGGCCACCGTCGACGCGCTGGAAAGAGGCGGCATGGACCGGTCGCGCGCCCTGGCCGAGATGCTGCGCCGGTACTGCGAGCACATGCACGCCAATGAACCGGTGCACACCTGGGACGTCTAGCCGCGCGTACGTTGGGAACATGACCACACCCGAGGTAATGGACTGGGACGACGCGTACCGGGAGAAAGTTTTCGACGCGCCGCCGCCGTGGAACATCGGTGAGCCGCAACCGGATCTGGCCGCGCTGATCGCCGCGGGCAAAGTGCACGGTGAGGTGCTCGACGCCGGATGTGGGGTGGCCGAGTTGTCGCTCGCACTGGCCGCCGAGGGTTACACCGTAGTCGGTATCGACCGCTCGCCCACAGCCATTGCCGAGGCCACCAGGGCCGCCGAGACGCGGGGGTTGTCCACGGCCACATTCGTTGCCGACGACATCACCAAGTTCTCCGGGTACGACGGCCGCTTCGGCACGGTGATCGACAGCACGTTGTTCCATTCGCTGCCGGTCGCAGACCGCGACGCCTACCTGAGCGCGGTGCATCGCGCTGCAGCGCCGGGGGCTGATTTCTACGTTCTGGCATTTGCCAAGGGCGCGTTCCCGGCGGAGTCCCCGGTCAAGCCCAATGAAGTCGACGAGGACGAATTGCGCATGGCGGTCGGCAAGTACTTCGAGGTCGACGACGTGCGGCCGGCAGCGGTGCACGGCAACATGCTCGAGGTGCCCGGCATGCCGCCCGACATTCCGCCCTGGCCGCATCCGCGCGACGACAAGGGCCGCGTGATGATGCCCGCCTACCTACTGAGCGCGCACAAGGCTTAGGTAGTGCCTTGCAGGAAGATGCCCGCCAAGTGGTGACCGACGTTGGACAGACCCGAGACCACGCTGTCGACCGCGAGCGGCAGCGTGCCGACGTTGCCGAATCCGGAGATGGCACGACCCCAGTTCGAGATACCTGATATGCCGTCGCCGAAGACGTTCAACCCCGAGCTGGACAACAATCCCAGTGGATTCTGGTTGACGAAGCCCGACAAACTGGTTCCCCGGTTGTAGAAGCCCGAGCTTCCGCCGACGCCACTGTTGAAGAAGCCGGACGACGGGTTGTCCACCGCGTTGAAGAAGCCGGGGACCGGTGGGAGCTGAATTTCGGCGATCGTGGTCGCATCCAAAGTGATGCTCGGGATGTCGATGGCCGGCAGCAGGAAGTCGCTCAGTCCGATCGGCGGAATGGTCAACGGCGGAGTAGCGAACGGCCGGATGGTTATCTCCGGAAGGTCGAACTGGCCGAGGTTGATCGGCGGGATGGAGATGCCCGGCAGGCTGAACCGTGGCCAGCTGACCGTCGGTAGGTTGAACGGTTCCAAGTGGATTGGCGGGATCGTGATGGGGTCGATCTTGAAGCCGGAAAGGGTAATCGGCGGAATACTGTAGGGATCACCACCGGGGCCGCTGATGGTGAGTGTCGGCAGCGTCATGGCGCCGATCTGAATGCTGGGTAAGCCGAACTGGCCGATAGAGCCGCCCGCATTACTGATGGAAATCGGAATGGTGAACGAACTCAGGGTGACACCGAGCTCAGGCAAGATGATACCGGTATCGATCAGCCGGATGAGCGTCTGGCCACCGCCGGCCACACCGATGACGAAACTCGGAATCGACAGCGTCGGAATAGTAATCGGCGGCACGGTAACCGACGGCAGACTCCACGGATCAATCGTGACCAGGGGCGTCTTGAAAAGTGGAATCTCAATCCGGGGAAGGGTTACCTGTGACACCTCGAGAGGCGGCGTGGTGATCTGCGGCAGGTCGAACCCACCTATGCGGAAGGAGGGCAGCGACCCGGGCTCGATAGTGATCGGCGGAACCGTGATGGCCGGCAGTTCGAATTCGGCCAGACCGATCGGCGGCAGGACGAAGCCCGGGAACTGGATCGACGGGATGGAGATCTCGGGCAGGTCGAACGCACCTACCGGGATCGGCGGGATATGTATGGGGGGCAGCGTGATATCGGGTGTGCCGATCCTGAAGTAGGCGCCGCCTTGCTGGTTGCCGGTGAAGAAGAACCCGTTGTTCTGGTTGCCAGAGTTGTAAGCGCCCGTATTTATGCTGCCGGAGTTGGCGAATCCGGTATTGGTATTGCCGGTATTGAAGCTGCCGGTATTGATCGATCCCGGGTTGACGTCGCCGGTGTTGTAGTTGCCGACGTTGTAGTTGCCCGAGTTGGTCGTGCCTGCGTTGAAATTGCCGGTATTAAAGGTGCCGGGATTGAAGAATCCCGTGTTTGCGATACCTGAATTACCGAGCCCAGTGTTGTAGCTGCCGGAGTTGAAGAGACCAAAGTTTCCGGTACCGGAGTTGAAGAAGCCGATGTTGCCGTTCCCGGAGTTGAACAAACCGATGTTGTTGGTGCCCGAGTTCAGTTGGATCCCGGTTTGGTTGTTTCCGGTGAGCCCGATGCCGACGTTGTTGTTCCCGGTATTGGCGAAGCCGATATTGAAGTTCCCCGCATTCGCGAATCCCTGATTGCCGGCGCCGAAGTTGCCCAGCCCCAGATTCGAGATGCCCAAGTTACCCCAACCGAAATTCGAATCGCCGAAGTTTCCAGATCCGATGTTGAAGTTTCCGAGATTGCCGTTGCCGAAGTTGGCAATGCCGACGTTGCCCAGGCCGATGTTGGAAGCGCCGACGTTGGCGAGACCGATTGTGATGTCGAGTGTCCTGGTGGCTGCTGCGGCTAACGGCGTGCCCGCGGCCGCGCCGAGCAGGCCCTTCAACGGCGCGACAAACGGCTCGAGCGCTGACACCGCTGCCGACGCTCCGCTGTAGTAGCCGATCATCGCGGCTACATCCTGCGCCCACATCTCTTCGTAGACGGCCTCGGCAGCAGCGATCGCCGGCGCATTGAATCCCAAAATGTTCGACAGCACCAGCTGCACGAAGTTGGACCGGTTGGCGGCCACCGCGAGCGGATGCACGGTCGCGGCCACTGCCGACTCGAATGCGCTGACGACCGCTTTGGCCTGCGCGGCCGCGCCGAGCGCCTGAGTGGAAGCCGCGCTCAGCCAGGCGGAGTACGGCGCCGCCGCCACCGACATCGCCGCGGACGCCGGGCCCTGCCATGCCTGACCGGTCAGGCCCGAGGTGACAGAGGCGAATGATTCTGCCGCTGAACTCAATTCGGCGGCCAGAGCATCCCAGGCGCCGGCCGCCTCCAGCATCGGGCTTGGTCCGGCACCGGTAAAGAGTCGCAACGAGTTGAGTTCTGGCGGCAACACAAAGAAGCTCATCGGAAACCTTCCTGACGGGGCCGACGTCAAAGCGGATCACCGGGCAGGGTGCACAGGCGCCCACCCTGTTCATGCACCTCAACACGTACCGAGCGTCAAGCTACTCCACACACGCGCAATATGACCAGTGCTTCGCCGCGATTTCCAGACCTTTTGCACGGAGCCAGGGCTCCGCGGCGCAGTCCTGGTTTTGTATTCAAACCGCGGCGGTCGCCGCCGTCGCCTCGATCAACGTCTCTGCGAATGTCTCCAGATCGTCCGGTGTGGTGTCGACGTGCGGGGAAATGCGCAGCACTGGCGTCGTCAGCTCCAACGGCGCCCGTTGCACGCCGGCGTAAGTCGTCAGAATCCGCCGCTCAGCCAGCAACCAGGACCGGACGGCCTCGACGTCGGCACCGTCCACCGGCAGCAACGTGGTGATGGCACTGGATTCTTCGACCTCCTCGACCACCAGCCACCCGTCAACGTCGGTCAGCAGCGAACGCGCCGCCGCCCCCAATTCCGCCAGCCCGGCGCGCAACGCCTCTGGACCACAGGCCAAGTATTCGCCTACGGCCACCGAAAAGCCCACTCGCGCAGCGACATTGGCCTCTCCGAAGCCGAGCTGAGAACCCGGTACCCGTGGCGCCAACCGCGCCAACAGTTCCGGCCGCACCGCGAGCACGCCCACCCCGCGCGGTCCGGCGATCCACTTGCGCGACGAGGCATAGGTGACGTCGGCGCCCACCGCGCAATCGATCTGCCCAAGGGCTTGCGCGGCATCCACCACCAGCGGCACACCCAGTTCCCGGCACAGCTCCGCCGTCATCGCCAGCGGTTGCACGGTGCCGCGGTGACTGGCCACCGGCGTCAAATGCACCAGGTCCGGCGGATTCTCCTGCAGCACGAACGCCGCGTCGTCGATCGCCAGCCGTCCGTCGTCGAGCGTCGGCAGCTGGCGTACCTCGAATCCGTGCGCGGCCATCACGGCCAGGTTCGGCCCGTACTCGCCCGGTAGGCAGGCCAGCGTGCGGCGGTCGCGCGGCCAGCTGCCCAACAACAGATCCAGGGCATGCAACGAACCCGTGGTGAAGACGACTTCGGCGTCGGGCGCACCGCACAGCGTCGCCACCGCGGCGCGTCCGGCATCCAGCACCGGCTCGGCCGCGTCGGCCGCCACGTAGCCTCCGACCTCGGCCTCGTGCCGGGCGTGCCGGGCAGCGGCGTCCATCGCGGCGAAGCTCTGCCGCGAGCAGGCCGCGCTGTCCAGGTGCAGCCCGGCCACTGGGGGACGGGCGTCGCGCCAACGCTGTGCCAGCGAGCTCATTTAGTGGCCAGCGACAGACCGAAGTCACCAGGGGCGTCGGTCCACCACCGGATGCGACGCAAACCCGACTCGGCCAATTCGTCCGCGACCGCATCCGGACGGAATTTGCAGGACACTTCGGTGAGCATCTCTTCACCGGCGTCGAAGTCGACGGTCAGGTCGAGGGCACCGACGTGGACCCGCTGCCGACGGTCCGAGCGCAGCCACATCTCGATGCGTTCCTCGTCGGCGTTCCACCGCGCGACGTGCTGGTAGGCGTCGACGTCGAAATCTCCGTCGAGTTGCCGGTTGATCACCGCCAGGACGTTGCGGTTGAAGCGGGCCGTCACCCCGGCGGCGTCGTCGTAGGCCCGGACCAGACGGCCGGTGTCCTTGACCAGGTCGGTGCCCAGCAGCAGGCTGTCGCCGGGTGACATCACCCCGGACAGAGCCGCCAGGAACTCGGCGCGCGGCCCCGGGGTGAGGTTGCCGATCGTGGAGCCCAGAAAGACGAACAGCCGGCGGCCGCCCTCGGGGATCTCGGACAGGTGCTCTTCGAAATCGCCACAGACCGCGTGGATCTCGACTCCGGCGTACTCCCGCTGGATCGCCTCCGCGGCGGTCGCCAGCATGCCCGCGTCGACGTCGAACGGCACGAAGCTGCGCAGGGCACCGCGCTCGCGCAGCGCGTCGAGCAACATGCGGGTCTTCTCCGACGTGCCACTGCCCAGTTCGACCAGGGTGTCGGCCTGGCTCGCCGAGGCGATCTCGGCGGACCGGTCACGCAGGATCGCGGCCTCGGCACGGGTCGGGTAGTACTCCGGCAGCCGGGTGATCTGGTCGAACAGGTCGCTGCCGACGGAGTCGTAGAACCACTTGGGCGGCAACGACTTCGGTGTCTTCTGTAAGCCGTGGAACACGTCGTGACGCAACGCGTGCAGAGCGGCGTCCTCGGCGAGATGATTCGACAGCGTCAGCGTCATTCGAGTCCTTTCGGCGGTGCAGTGCTGTTCAGAGGAGTCACGGTCACGCCGTCGGCGTCGACTTGCACCAGGTGGCGGTCGGGCACGTCTGTCCAGTTCGGGTCATCGTCATAGGGTTCGCTGGCCAGGACGATCCCGTCGTCGCGACGCAGGATGGACAGGGTGTCCCCCCACGCGGTCGCGACGAGCCGAAAACCGTTGGCCGCCAGGATGTTCAGCCTGGCCAAGGGGTCGGCGGTGCCGAGCTCGATGACGGTGTCGCCCAACGCATCCATGCCACGGTCGAAGATGGTTGCCGCGAGAAGCGCGCTGTCACAGGAAGATTCGGCGGACGAAGAGGGCGGCAGCACGGTGCGGTCGACGACGCCGTTGTGCGACAGCAGCCACTGGCCGTCGGTGAAGGGTGCGGTCGCGCTGGGTTCGATGGGCATGCCGAGGGTTGCCGACCGTACCGCCGCCACCACGCAATGGCTGTGCAGCACAGGGGCGATGGACTCGAAGGACGCCTCTCCCCACAGCGGCGCCGCGCTGCGCCAGCGTCGCGGGGTGGTCGCATCGAAGAAACCGACGCCCCAACCGTCGGCGTTCATAAGACCGTGCTTCTGCCGCCGCGGGGCATAGGACTGCACCCGCAGGCCCTGCGGCGGGTCGAGCATCAGTGACGAGACACTCACCGCGGCGCCGAGCCATCCCAGATGACGGCACATCAGACCGGCGCCTCGACGTCCCAAGCGAGACGCACACCGGAAAAGATCTGGCGACGGTAGGGGTGGTCCCAGTTGCGGAAGCTGGGCCGCAGAATCGACGACGCCACGGCCCACGATCCGCCCCGCAGCACCCGGTAGTCGCCGTCGAAGAAGGGCTGCGAATAGCGCTGGTAGATCATCGGCACGAAGCCCGGCCACGGCCGCAGCGGAGAGCTGGTCCACTCCCACACATCGCCGAGCATCTGCTCGACCCCGTAGGCCGACGCGCCGGCGGGGTATGCGCCGACGGGTGCGGGACGCAGGGCGTTGCCGTCGAGGTTGGCCTGCTCACCGGACGGCTCGTCGTCCCCCCAGGGGAACCGGCGGCGCGCCCCGGCCACCGGATCCCACGCGCAAGCCTTCTCCCATTCGACCTCGGTGGGCAATCGGGCACCGGCCCAGGCCGCGTAGGCCTCGGCCTCGAAGTAGCTGATGTGCTGTACCGGCTCATCGGCGGGGATGCTCTCGACGTAGCCGAACCGGGTGCGCGTGTCGGCGTTCCAGAACTGCGGGGCAGTAAGCCCCGCTTGCCGGCGATGCTGCCAGCCCCGATCCGACCACCACCGGGGCTGGGCGTAGCCGCCGTCGTCGACGAATTCTTGCCATTCCCCGTTGGTGACCGGCACCCGCCCGATCCGGAAGGCCGGCACGTCCACGACGTGCGCGGGTCGTTCGTTATCCAGCGAGGACGGCTCGGTCGCAGCGTCCACGCCCAGCACGAAGGGCCCGCCGGGCACCAGCACCGACGTGCCCCGCACACCGTCCCGGCCGGGCGGCAACGCGGCGGTATCGCGCAATAGCGGCACTCCGGTGCGCAGGTTCAGCGCCTGCAGCATGGTTTCCCCGTGCTGGTTCTCGTGGCTGACGACCAGCCCGAACTGGAAGTCGCCGGCATCCTCGGGAAGGGCGTCGAGAACGTCCAGCGCCGCCGAGCGGACGGTGCTGCAGTAGGTCCGCGCCTGGGTCGGCGACAGCAGAGGCAGGTCCACTCGGCTGGCCCGGGAATGCACGAACGCGTCGTAGAGCCTCTCGACCTGCGGTGACAGCGTTCCGGGGCGGTTCGGGTCGCCGTCCCGCAGCAGCCAGAGTTCCTCCTGCTGACCGATGTGGGCCAGATCCCAGACCAGCGGGCTCATCAGCGGGTCGTACTGCCGGCGCAGTTCGTCGTCGTCGAAGTCGACCAACCGCAATGTGCGTGTGCGTGCCCGCGCCAGATCGTCGGCGAGGCGTTGTCGTGCGATCACGACTCGCCCAGCGCCAACCGGGAGACCACACCGGCGATGCCGTGTTGGATCACCCGCTCGGAAAAGTCGTCGGCCGGGCTGCGTCCGACTTCGACGTCGAGCATCAGCCGCTGCATCGGTTCGGCCAGCTCGGCCGGCGCCCGTTCGGCGGCAATGCCGACGCAACGGTTGGCGGCGGTGTAGAGCCGCCGGTCGCGCAGCCCGAGCCGGGCCGCGGTGTCCCAGGCGGTGGCCACCGACTCGACCGCCTCCGCCGCGAGGTCGGCCGCGACGGGATCGTCGAGCAGGGTCACCAACGTGAACACCAGCGCGGGCCAGACCGCCTCGGGCACGCTGTCCAGATAGCGGATTTCCAGCCACTGGCGCGGCCGCACCGGCGGGAACAGCGTGGTCAGGTGGTATTCCAGATCGGCCTGGGTGGGGCGGCGACCCCCGAGCAGCACCCGCCCGTCCACCCAGTCGGTGAACGGCACGTAGTGCGTGATCGCGGTCGCCTGCTGCGGGTCCGCACTTCGGAGCAACATCACCGGAGCCTTCAACGCGTACCGCGCCCAGTCGGTGCCGGGATCGTCAGCGCTGGCTCCGAGGATCGGTCCGCACCGTGCGGAGTCCATCTGTCCCCACACCCGCTGTCGGGTGGACTGCCAACCGGAGAACTCGCCGCCCAGCATGGGTGAGTTGGCGGCGATCGCGATCATCGTCGGCCCCAGCGCGTGCGCCAGCCGGACCCGCGCGGGCCAGCCGGCCTGCGGTCCGGCGTCCAGGTTGACTTGGATCGACGCCGTGGAGGTCATCATCGCCGCACCGGCAGCCCCGCTATGGCTGGCGGCAAAGAACTGTTCCATCGCTCGGTAGCGCGCGCCGGGGTGGATCCGCGCCGGTGACCGCAACGGATCGGTGCCGAGCAACACCAACCCCAGGCCCGCATCGGCAAAGGCGGACCGGAGCTCGGCCTGGTCGCGTTTCATCGCATCGATCGCAGCGAGCGCCCCGTCGGCCGGCGGGCCCGAAAGCTCGACGGCGCCACCGGGTTCGACGGTGATGGCACTGGCGCCGGGTAGCGGACTGAGCCACTTGATGACGCGCATGATCTCGTCCCAGGCCGGCCTGCGAAGCGGATCGGCCGGGTCGAAACAGTGCGCCTCGACCTCCAGGCCGATGCGCCGCAGCGGACCGTCCGCCAGACAACCGTCGGCGACCTGCTGCGCGACGGCCGCCGAGCTGCCCAGCTCCGCGTCGCCTCCGTCGACTTGCGGTGCGGAGGCGGTCGGGGCGCTGCGTGTCATCTCACGCTCCCTCCGGAACCGGCCGGACGCGCGGCTAGCGGAACGACAACCACCATCACTTCATCTTCCAGATGGTGCCGACATATTCCCGCACGGTTTGAGCGCACGAGTTAGACAGATACCCAATTTCCTTCCCGCAGCCGACTTCAGGATCCGGCCGTCCTCATCCACCCAGCGAAGTCGCGGACTAGCGTCCCGGTGGACTGCTGGGAGCGGTGCTGGTCGGGGCCTGGCCCGGACCTGCGGGGCCGCCGGTCCCGCCCACCCCCGGTGGTGGGAAGCCCGGAGGCGGTCCGGGGAACCGATAGGGCCAGCCCGCACCTGGGCCGCCGGGACCGCCCTGCTCGAACGAGCCGTGATGATGACGATGGTGATGGCACTTGCCGGCACCCAGCACCATGGCGCCGGCGAAGAACAGCGTCGACGCGATGAACAGGATGCCGGCGACGATCACCACCCATGCCGCCACGCGATACAACCGTGGCGGCTTTTCGTGGTGATGGGGAGGCGGGGGCGGCGGCGGGGTGTCGGGGGACGCCGGTGGGGGCGGAGGCGCGGCTGGATCACTCATGTCTTCGAATATCGCGCAGGCCTACGGCACCGTAAAGGGGCGCGGCTGCAAAGTTGTCATGAATTGACGTAGCCCGGTGCTCAGGTGAGCACCGGGCTACTGGGTTGTCGTGTCAGCGGCCGGGTGTCGGAGACGCAGTGGTCGACGGTGCGACCGAGGATGGCACCTGGCCGGGTCCGCCGGGACCAGATCCCGGGCTCACCGCCGGGGCGCCGCCGTCGTTGTTGTTGTTCCAGTGGTGATACATCGCCGGGTGGTGCTTGTGGTGCCGGTGATGCCCGCCGCCGTGTCCGCTGGCCAGGCCCAGCCGGAAACCGGTGAAGAAGATGACCGAGACGATGAAGACGACGCCGGCGACGATGGCGACCCATGCCGCCGCCTTGAATACCTTGGGGGTCCGGCGCTCGAGTGGGGGCGCGACCGCGGTGGTCGTCGTTGTTGGTGGGGTGTCAGCGATTTGGCTCATAGAACCGATGATGCCCACCGGACCAGTAGTCACAGCTATGCGCCAGTTATGGAACAGCTGTGAGCGTCAGAGGGTGGCTAGAGCTGTGCGGCCAACAGCTCGGCGATCTGAATGGTGTTCAGCGCCGCGCCTTTTCGCAGGTTGTCCCCCGAAATGAACAACGCCAGACCGCGTCCGTCCGCAACTCCGGGGTCCTGCCGGATGCGGCCGACCAACGACTCGTCGACTCCGGCGGCGTCCAACGGGGTGGGCACGTCGACCAGCTTCACTCCCGGCGCCTCGTCCAGCAGTTGGCGGGCCCGTTCCGGCGAGATCGGCCGGGCGAACTCGGCGTTGATCGACAGCGAGTGCCCGGTGAACACCGGAACCCGCACACAGGTCCCGCTGACCAGCAGGTCCGGAATCCCCAGGATCTTGCGGCTCTCGAAGCGCAACTTCTGGTCCTCGTCGGTCTCCCCGGAGCCGTCGTCCACCAACGATCCGGCCAGCGGCACCACATTGAACGCGATCGGCGCGACGTACTTGCGCGGCGCCGGGAAGTCCACCGCACGTCCGTCGTGCACCAGTGCCTCCGCACCGTCGACGACGGCGCGCGCCTGGGTCGCCAACTCCTCCACTCCGGCCAGCCCGCTGCCGGAGACGGCCTGGTAGGACGAGGCGATGAAGCGAGTCAACGCGGCTTCGTCGTGCAGGACTTTGAGCACCGGCATCGCGGCCATCGTGGTGCAGTTCGGGTTGGCGATAATGCCCTTGGGCCTGTTGGCCGCGTCGCGGGTGAAGTTCACCTCGGACACCACCAGCGGCACGTCGGGGTCCTTGCGCCACGCCGAGGAGTTGTCAATCACCGTCACCCCGGCCGCGGCGAATCGCGGCGCCTGCACCTTCGACATGGCGCCGCCGGCCGAGAACAACGCGATGTCCAGGCCGCTCGGGTCGGCGGTCTCGGCGTCCTCGACCTCGATCTCCTGGCCGCGGAACGGCAACTTGCGGCCCTGTGAGCGGGCCGAGGCGAAGAACCGGACCGACGTCACCGGGAAGTCACGCTCGTCCAGCAACGTGCGCATCACCTGGCCCACCTGACCGGTGGCGCCGACAACTCCTATGGCAACCACTTACCGCCCCGTCCCCGCGTACACCGTCGCCTCCTCCGCGCCGCCGAGCCCGAACGCCTCGTGCAGTGCAACAACGGCCTTGTCCAATTCGGTGTCGCGGCAGAGCACGGAAATCCGGATCTCGGAGGTGGAGATCAGTTCGATGTTGACGCCCACCGCGGCCAGCGCCTCGCAGAACGTGGCCGTGACACCGGGATGGCTGCGCATACCGGCACCGATCAGCGACACCTTGCCGATGTGGTCGTCGTAGAGCAGCTGGGTGAAGCCGATCTCGTCCTTGAGCGAATCGAGCTTGGCCACCGCGGTCGGTCCGCTGTCGCGCGCGCAGGTGAAGGTGATGTCGGTCTTGCCGTCCTCGACCTTGGAGACGTTCTGCAGCACCATGTCGATGTTCACGTCGGCGTCGGCGACGGCGCGGAACACCTTGGCCGCGTAGCCGGGGATGTCGGGGATGCCGACGATGGTCACTTTGGCCTCGCTGCGGTCGTGCGCGACACCGGTGAGGATGGGGTCTTCCATGGATATGTCCTTGATCGATCCGACGACGACGGTGCCGGGTTTGTCCGAGTACGACGACCGGACGTGCACCGGCAGTTCGTAACGGCGGGCGTATTCGACGCAGCGCAGCATCAGCACCTTGGCGCCGCAGGCCGCCATCTCGAGCATCTCCTCGAAGGTGACGGTGTCGAGCTTGCGGGCATTGGGCACGATCCGCGGGTCGGCGCTGAAGATGCCGTCGACGTCGGTGTAGATCTCGCAGACGTCGGCGCCCAGCGCCGAGGCCAGGGCGACCGCGGTGGTGTCCGAGCCGCCGCGACCCAACGTGGTGACGTCGCGGGTGTCCTGACTGACGCCCTGGAACCCGGCGACCAGGACGATCCGGCCCTCGTCGAGCGCGGCCTGCAACCGGCCCGGCGTGACGTCGATGATCTTGGCGTTGCCGTGCGTGCCGGTGGTGATCACGCCGGCCTGCGAACCGGTGAACGAACGGGCGTGGGCGCCCAGCGACTCGATCGCCATGGCCACCAACGCATTCGAGATGCGCTCACCGGCGGTCAGCAGCATGTCGAGTTCGCGCGGCGGCGGCACCGGGCAGACCTGCTGAGCCAGATCCAGCAGGTCATCAGTGGTGTCACCCATCGCGGAGACGACGACGACCACGTCATTGCCCTGCTTCTTCGTCTCCACGATCCGCTCGGCTACGCGGCGGATCCGGTCGGCGTCGGCCACCGATGATCCGCCGTATTTCTGCACGACGAGCGCCACTGAAATGTTCCTGTCTGGGGCTTCGGGGTACGGGTTTCTCCGATTTAGTCCACAACAGGATACGGGGCCGCGCATCTCGAATTTTCTCGATGCGCCAGCGCGACCGGTCCTGACAAGCTGCGTAGCATCCCGCGCGCCGGCCGATACGGTGCAGATGTGACCGACGACACCGAGGAAGAAGCCGGCGGTATCGGGCACCGGCTGGCTCGCGTGCGGGATCGACTGCGGAAGCGGCCCACGGCGAATGTCACCTACCGCATCGCGGTGGGCGTCGTCGGCTCGGCTCTGCTGATCGGGGGTATCGTCGCGATCCCGTATCCGGGTCCGGGTTGGGCGATCGTCTTCCTGGGATTGGCCGTGCTGGCCAGCGAGTTCGGCGTCTTCCGGCGGCTCCTGGACTATGTCCGCGATCGCTATGACACCGCGATGGGGTGGTTTCGCCGACAGCACTGGGCAGTGCAAGCGGTCGGGACGGTCTTCACCGCCGTGGTGACGGTCGCGACGTTGTGGCTGATGGGGGTGTTCGGCTGGATGGCCCGTTTGGTGGGCTGGGACTGGGCGTGGTTGAAGAGTCCCATCGGGCTCGGCGGATAGTGCGTCTGCCTACAAGTGCGGTTTTGGTGAACAAGCCCAGAGCGGTAGAGTGCAGGGCGTGCAGCGGGTGCTCCTTCTCGGACGCCGCGACGGGGTCTGATCCAGACTGGCTTCCCGTCGCGGGAATTCGCGATGCGCCGGTCTGAGGTTCCTCACTCACACACCCTGGAGCACCAACCGTGACCAATCCTGATTCACCCGACGCTTACGTATCGGCGCGGACCGTCGTCAAACCCGCCGGCCCGCCCCGGCCCGGCCAGCCTTCCTGGAATCCGCAACGTGGCTCGTCGATGCCGGTCAACCGGTATCGACCGTTCGCCGACGAGGTCGAGCCCATTCGCCTGGCCGACCGAACCTGGCCCGACCGCGGCATCGAACACGCGCCGCTGTGGTGCGCGGTGGACCTGCGCGACGGCAACCAGGCGCTGATCGACCCGATGAGCCCGGCCCGCAAGCGTCGCATGTTCGACCTGCTGGTCCGGATGGGCTACAAGGAGATCGAGGTCGGCTTCCCGTCGGCCAGCCAGACCGACTTCGACTTCGTCCGCGAGATCATCGACGACGGCGCCATCCCGGACGACGTCACCATCCAGGTACTGACCCAATGCCGGCCCGAGCTGATCGAGCGGACGTTCGAAGCGTGCGACGGCGCGCCGCAGGCGATCGTGCATTTCTACAACTCGACGTCGATCCTGCAGCGCCGGGTGGTCTTCCGCGCCGACCGGGCGGCGGTGCAGGCGATCGCCACCGACGGGGCACGCAAGTGCGTCGAGGAGGCGGCGAAATATCCCGGCACCCGGTGGCGCTTCGAGTACTCACCGGAGTCCTACACCGGGACCGAGCTGGAATACGCCCGTGACGTGTGCAACGCCGTCGGCGAGATCATCGGGCCGACGCCGGACAACCCGATCATCTTCAACCTGCCGGCCACCGTGGAGATGGCCACGCCGAACGTCTACGCCGATTCAATCGAGTGGATGAGCCGCAACTTGGCGAACCGCGAGTCGGTGATCCTGAGCCTGCACCCGCACAACGACCGCGGAACCGCCGTCGCCGCAGCCGAATTGGGTTACCAGGCCGGGGCCGACCGGATCGAGGGCTGCCTGTTCGGCAACGGTGAACGCACCGGCAACGTCTGCCTGGTCACCCTCGGGCTGAACCTGTTCTCCCGCGGCGTGGACCCGCAGGTCGACTTCTCCAACATCGACGAGATCCGCCGCACCGTCGAGTACTGCAACCAGCTGCCGGTGCACGAACGCCACCCGTACGGCGGCGACCTGGTCTACACCGCGTTCTCGGGCAGTCACCAGGACGCGATCAACAAGGGCTTAGACGCGATGAAGCTGGATGCAGATGCGGCAGACGTCGATATGGACGACATGCTCTGGCAGGTGCCGTACCTGCCGATCGACCCCAAGGACGTCGGGCGCACCTACGAGGCGGTGATCCGGGTCAACTCGCAGTCCGGCAAGGGCGGGGTGGCCTACATCATGAAGGCCGACCACGGCCTGGCGTTGCCGCGACGGCTGCAGATCGAGTTCTCGCAGGTCATCCAGAAGCTGGCCGACGGCGAGGGCGGCGAGGTGTCGCCGAAGGAAATGTGGGAGGCGTTCTCCGAGGAATACCTGGCCCCGGTGCTGCCGCTGGAGCGGATCAAGCAGCGCGTCGACGCCGATGAGGAAGACACCGGCACCACCAGCATCACCGCGACCGTGAAGATCGACGGTGTCGAGACCGAGATCAGCGGGGCCGGAAATGGGCCGCTGGCCGCGTTCGTCGACGCGCTGGGCGGGGTGGGGTTCGACGTGGCGGTGCTCGACTACTCCGAGCACGCGATGAGCTCGGGCGACGATGCTCAGGCCGCGGCGTATGTGGAGGTTTCGGTGTCGATCGCGAGCGCGGCGACGCCGGACGAAGCGGGTCGGCACCCATCAGGCCCGGTGGCCGGCAAGACGGTGTGGGGCGTGGGTATCGCGCCGTCGATAACCACCGCGTCGCTGCGGGCCGTCGTGTCGGCGGTCAACCGGGCGTCCCGCTAGTTCCGAGGGCAAACCCGGCCCTGGGGGGTCGGGTCGGGCCGGGTTTGCGGTTTTGTTAGCTGGCGGGAGAGCCCCCGATCGAAATCGCTTACCGCCGGGACGGTTCGGGCTTCTCTCTTACATATGTTGAATAGCCCGGACCCGCCGCGACGAAACGTCAGAACAAAACGAACTGGTCGTCGTCGGCGGCGGCCGGGACGAACTCCTCCATGCTCCTGCCGCCCACCACGGACCCGACACAGTCCATGAACAACGCATCCGACACCACCGGCACCCCCAATTGCAGGGCGTGATAGCCCTTGCCTTGCTCGGGTGCGGGGTCGTTGCAGACCACCAACGACGTGGCACGGTCGACGTCGTCGCTGTAGGCCAGCCCGGCATTCAGGATCCGCTCGACTAGTTCGTCGTGGGTGCGCCCCACCTCGGCGGCCAGCGCCACCCGCATGCCCTGGACCAGCGGCCGGCCCGAGACGTAACGGCCCGGGTTGAGATACGGGCACGGCATCCGGGCGGCCAGCACCTTGAGCGGTCGCAGCTCGTCATGGGTCACCCGGCCGTTCGGCCAGCTGCGCCGGGTCACCGGGCGCACCGGCAGCCAGACGTCGCGGGCCCGCGCGCGTTGCAGCGCGGCGGCCAGTACACCGGTGAGCACCATCGCGTCGTCGAACGCGTCGTGCGGGCGTTCCTGGGTGACGCCCCAGTGCGCGGCCAGCGTCTCCAGCCGCAGATTCGGCACGCCGAGCTCCAGCCGCCGGGCCAACTCCACCGTGCACATCACCGAATCGACCGGCAGCTCGGCCCCGGCCATCTCGGCCTCGGCGGCCAGGAAGGAGTAGTCGAACGCGACGTTGTGCGCCACCAGTGTGCGGCCGCGCAGCACCTCGACGACGTCGTTGACGATCTCGGCGAACTGAGGCTGATCCTCCAGCATCGCGGCCGTGAGCCCGTGCACGTGCGTGGGGCCCGGGTCCACTCCGGGATTGAGCAGGCTGACCACCGACTGCTCGACCCGCCCGGCGCCGTCGAGGCCCAGCGCGGCGATGCTGATGATCCGGGCCTGACCGGGGCGAAAACCCGAGGTCTCGACGTCGATGACGGCCCATCCCGCGTCCGGCTCGCGCGCCGGGCGGCCCCAGGACATCGGGTTCATGGGTCGAGGATGGCACGTCGGGCCGACATCGCCGGGTCGCTGACGCGTCGTGTCGCCGGCCCGGAAACTTTGGTCGGCGACCCGCTGCACCCGGCGCGAAGCGCCGCGTTTGCGATCGCCTGTAAAAAACTTTGGTCGGCGACCCGCTGCACCCGGCGCGAAGCGCCGCGTTTGCGATCGCCTTTAAACTTCCCGGGTGATCACCGCCCGCGCACGCCTCGCTCTCGCCGCCGGCGCCAGCGCGCGCTGGGCGTCGCGGATCACCGGGCGCGGCGCGGGCGCCATGATCGGCGGGCTGGTCGCGATGACGCTGGACCGCTCGGTGTTGCGGCAGCTCGGCACCGGCCGGCGCACGGTCGTGATCACGGGAACCAACGGCAAGTCCACCACCACCCGGATGACGGCGGCGGCTTTGGGCACATTGGACCCAAATGAGCGAGTGGCCACCAACGCCGAGGGCGCCAACATGGACGCCGGGCTGGTGGCCGCGCTGGCCGCCGACCGCGGGGCCGGGCTGGCCGCCCTGGAAGTCGACGAGATGCACGTGCCGCACGTGTCCGACGCGGTCGAGCCGGCCGCCGTCGTGCTGCTCAACCTGTCGCGTGATCAGCTGGACCGGGTCGGTGAGATCAACGTCATCGAGCGCACCCTGCGTGCCGGGCTGGCCCGGCATCCGAACGCGGTCGTCGTCGCCAACTGCGACGACGTGCTGATGACCTCGGCCGCCTACGACAGCCCGAACGTGGTGTGGGTCGCCGCGGGCGGGTCGTGGGCCAACGACTCGGTCAGCTGCCCGCGCAGCGGCGAGGTGATTGTGCGGGAGTCCGGTCATTGGTATTCCACGGGCGCCGACTTCAAGCGGCCGAGTCCGCAGTGGTGGTTCGACGACGAGACCCTGTACGGACCCGACGGACTGACGCTGCCGATGCACCTGGCGCTGCCGGGGGCGGTGAACCGGGGCAACGCGGCCCAGGCCGTCGCCGCCGCGGTCGCGTTGGGCGCCGACCCCGCCAAGGCCGTCGTGGCGGTCGCTGGTGTCGACGAAGTGGCCGGGCGCTACCGGACGGTCCGGATCGGCGGGCATGAGGCTCGGATCCTGTTGGCCAAGAACCCCGCCGGCTGGCAGGAGGCGCTGTCGATGGTGGACAAACACGCCGACGGTGTGGTGATTGCGGTCAACGGTCAGGTGCCCGACGGCGAGGACCTGTCCTGGTTGTGGGATGTGCGGTTCGAGCACTTCGAAGAAACCCGCGTTGTTGCGGCGGGGGAACGCGGCACCGACCTGGCCGTGCGACTGGGGTACGCCGGGGTCGAGCACACGTTGGTGCACGACACGGTGGCGGCCATCGCCTCCTGCCCGCCCGGACGGGTCGAGGTCGTCGCCAACTACACCGCCTTCCTGCAGCTGAATCGGAGGTTGGCCCGCAATGGCTGAGTCCACGGTGCGGATCGGGCTGGTGCTGCCCGATGTGATGGGCACCTACGGCGACGGCGGCAACGCCGTGGTGCTGCGGCAACGGTTGCTGTTGCGCGACATCCCGGCCGAGATCGTCGAGATCACGCTCGGCGACCCGGTGCCGGACTCGCTGGATCTGTACACCCTCGGTGGCGCGGAGGACTACGCGCAGCGGCTGGCCACCCGGCACCTGATCCGCTATCCCGGCCTGCAACGGGCGGCCGAGCGCGGCGCGCCGGTGCTGGCGATCTGCGCGGCGGTGCAGGTGCTGGGGCACTGGTATGAGACGTCGTCGGGCGAACGGGTCGACGGCGTCGGGATGCTGGATGCGACGACCTCACCGCAGGACAAGCGGACCATCGGCGAGCTGGTCGCCAAGCCGCTGCTACCCGGATTGGCGCAGCAGCTGACGGGATTCGAAAACCACCGTGGCGGAACGGAATTGGGCTCCGAAGCTGCACCGCTGAGTGCGGTGGTCAAGGGCGCGGGTAACCGCGCCGGCGACGGGTGCGACGGCGTGGTGCAGGGCAGTGTGGTGGCGACCTACATGCACGGGCCGTGTCTGGCGCGAAATCCGGAGCTGGCCGATCTGCTGCTGGGCAAAGTCGTGGGTGCGCTGGCGCCGCTGGAGCTTCCCGAGGTCGATCTGTTGCGCCGGGAGCGGTTGGCCGCGCGCTGAATCCCTCACACCATCGAGCGGCGACCGGTCAGCGCGCGACCCAAGGTCAGCTCGTCGGCGAACTCCAGATCGCCGCCCATCGGCAGCCCGGACGCGATCCTCGTCACGGTCAGACCGGGGATGTCGCGCAGCATCCGCACCAGGTAGGTGGCGGTGGCCTCACCCTCGGTGTTGGGGTCGGTGGCGATGATGACCTCGGTGATGTCGACGTCGTCGACCCGCTCGCCGATGCGCGTCAGCAGTTCACGGATGCGCAGCTGTTCGGGACCGATGCCCGACAACGGGTCCAGCGCCCCGCCCAGCACGTGGTAGCGACCACGGAATTCGCGGGTGCGCTCGACGGCCTGGATGTCCTTGGGTTCCTCCACCACGCACACCAACGCGCCGTCCCGACGCGGATCGGCGCAGATCCGGCACCGCTCGTCGTCGGAGACGTTGCCGCACACCGCGCAGAACCGCACCCCGTCGCGGACCTTGCCCAACACCGCCGTCAGCCGATCGATCTCGGGCGGCTCGACCGATAGCAGGTGGAAGGCGATGCGCTGCGCGCTTTTGGGTCCGATGCCCGGCAGCTTGCCGAGCTCGTCGATCAGATCCTGAACGGGCCCTTCGAACATGCTGCAATCAGAGGCCCGGAGCGCCCGGCACACCGGGCGGCGGCGCTCCCGGCGGGCTGGGAGGCGCGGGTGGGCGCATCCCGCCGGCCAGCGCGCCCAGCCGTTCCTGGGCCATCTGGGTGACCTGCTTGGACGCGTCCCCCATCGCTCCGACGATCAGATCCTGCAGGGTCTCGATGTCGTTGGGGTCGACGACCTTGGGGTCGATCTTGACGCCGATGACCTCGCCGCTGCCTTTGACGACGACCTCGACCAGTCCCCCGCCGGCCTGACCATGCACCTCGGAGTTCGCCAGCTGCTGCTGGGCTTCGAGCAGTTTCTGCTGCATCTGCTGGGCTTGGGCCAGCAGCTGCGACATATCGCCTCCGGGTTGCATGACAGTCCCCTCGCATCTTGGTCTCGAGTTGGTTTCGCCTGCGGGTGTCGGGCGATTCGAAACATTCAGCGTAGTCCGCGCCCGGTTACCTTGGCGCAGTGGACGTACGACTGAGCCTGCGTGTCGGTATAGCCCTGCTGGTAGGAGCGGTGGTTACGGCGGTGATGCCGTCGATCCCGGCTGCCACCGCGGCGCCCGGCAGCCTGGCCGGCATGGTCGTGTTCATCGATCCGGGCCACAACGGCGCCAACGACTCGTCAATCGGCCGTCAGGTGCCTACCGGCCGGGGCGGCACCAAAGACTGTCAGGCCAGCGGCACGTCCACCAACAGCGGTTACGCCGAGCACACGTTCACCTGGGACACCGCGCTGCGGTTGCGTGCCGCGCTGAACGCCCTGGGCGTACGGACCGCGATGTCCCGCGGCAATGACAACGCGCTGGGGCCCTGCGTCGACGAACGCGCCAACATGGCCAACGCGCTGCACCCCAACGCCATCGTCAGCCTGCACGCCGACGGCGGACCGGCGTCCGGCCGCGGCTTCCACGTCAACTACTCGTCGCCGCCGCTCAACGCCGCCCAGTCCGGACCGTCGGTGCAATTCGCCCGCGTCATGCGCGACCAGCTGCAAGCCTCGGGCCTGACGCCGGCCACCTACATCGGCCAGGGCGGACTGTACGGCCGCTCGGATCTGGCCGGGCTGAACCTGGCGCAGTACCCGTCGATCCTGGTGGAACTGGGCAACATGAAGAACCCGGCGGACTCGGCGCTGATGGAGTCAGCGGAGGGCCGGCAGAAATACGCCGACGCGCTGGTCCGCGGCGTCGCCGGTTTCCTGGCCACCCAGGGTCAGGCCCGCTAGCCGGACTGACCTTCCACCGCGCCCTTGAGGTTGTCCAGCGTCTCGGACTGGATCTTCTTCAGCCCCAACGGTGCGAACGTCTTCTCGAAGAAACCCTTGACGCCACCGGCTCCGGTCCACGTGGTGGTCACGGTGACGCTGGATCCCGGCCCGGCCGGTGCCACCGTCCAATTGGTCACCAGCGACGAGTTCGCGTCCTTCTCGATGACGGTGTGGCCTGCGACGTCCACGTCCACCTGGACGTTGCGCACCCGCGATTCGGTCGCCTGCAGCCTCCACTTGGCGACCGTGCCTTTACCCTGACCGCCCTGCAACACCTCGTACTCGCTGTACTGCGCGGGAAGGATCCGCGGGCGGACATTCTCGTAGTCGGCCACCGCATTCAGCACGGCCTCGGGCTCGGCGTTGATCAGGATCGTGCTGGCTGCCCGCACCTGTCCCATCGAATGCAACTCCTCTGTCGTAGTGCTGTCGGGACCACGATATAGGGGGCCTCGGCAGGCCTAACCGTCGATGCGGCGGGCGCCCAACTCGTTCTGCAGCAGCTCCAAGGCGACTTCTTCGGGGTCGCGGCGCGGTTCCGACGGGTCGCTGCGGCCGGCCTCGGCGAGCATGCTTTCCTCCTCGTCGCGCGCCGAGGTGTCGGCTGGGGCGGCGGGCGCTACCGCCTGGGGCGTCGGCGCAATGTCGGCCGTCGCCGGCGGGCCGGTTTCACATCGCACCTTCCAGTTGACGCCCAGGGCGTCCTTGAGCGCCTCGACGATCACGTCGGCGTTGCGTTGTTCGCACAGCCGCTTGGCCAGCGGCGCCGCCTCATGGGTCAGCACCAGCGTGTCGTTCTCCACTGCAAGGACCGTGGCACCGGACAGCATGACCGCGGTGGTGCGGCTGCGTTCGCGCACCTTGTCGCGCACCGTCGGCCACATGCTGCGCACGGCGGCCGCGTTGAGTTCACCAGGTGCCGCGGTCGGCGCGGATGGGGCCGGGGTCGGGACCGGGGCAGGTTCAGGGGCGGGCTCGGGCTTGCGTGCGGGCGCCGGAGCCGCGGGGCGCTGGACCGAACGGCGCACCGGCGGCGCCGACACGGGTGCAGGTGGCGGTGCCGCCTCAGCGGCCGGGATGGAGATGGCCAACCGCGTCTCGATGCGTTCGACACGTTGCAGCAGTGCCGATTCGGCGTCCGCGGCCGAAGGCAGCAGCAGCCGCGCGCACACCACTTCCAACAGCAGCCGCGGCGCCGTCGCACCACGCATTTCACCGAGCCCGGCTTGCACCACTTCGGCGTAGCGGGTCAGGGTCGCCGGGCCGATGCGGGCCGCCTGCTCACGCATGCGCTCCAGCACGTCCTCGGGGGCGTCCACCACGCCGCGGGACACCGCGTCGGGGACCGCCTGCAGCAAGATCAGGTCGCGGAAGCGCTCCAGCAGGTCGGTGGCGAAGCGCCGGGGGTCATGACCCGCGTCGATCACCGACTCGACGGCCCCGAACAATGCCGCAGCGTCCCCGGCGCCGAGGGCGTCGACGGCGTCGTCGATCAGCGCGACGTCGGTGGCTCCCAACAGACCCAGTGCCCGCTGGTAGTTGACGTGACCGCCGTCGGAGCCGGCCACCAACTGGTCCAACACCGACAGCGTGTCCCGAGGTGAACCCCCACCGGCCCGGATGACCAGCGGGTATACCGCGTCGTCGACGACGACGTTCTCTTGCTCGCAGATCCGGGCGATCAGCCCCCGCATGGTGCGCGGCGGCAGCAGCCGGAACGGGTAGTGATGGGTGCGTGACCGGATGGTGGGCAGCACCTTCTCCGGCTCGGTGGTGGCGAAGATGAAGATGAGGTGCTCGGGCGGTTCCTCGACGATCTTGAGCAGCGCATTGAAACCGGCCGTGGTCACCATGTGCGCCTCGTCGACGATGAACACCCGGTAGCGCGACTGGGCGGGTGCGTAGAACGCACGGTCGCGCAGCTCGCGGGTGTCGTCGACGCCGCCGTGGCTGGCCGCGTCGAGTTCGACGACGTCGATGCTGCCCGGCGCGTTCGGTGCCAGCGCCTGACAGGAATCGCAGGTACCGCAGGGCGTGGCGGTGGGTCCTTCGGCGCAGTTCAGTGATCGCGCCAGGATGCGCGCCGACGACGTCTTCCCGCAGCCGCGCGGGCCGGAGAACAGGTAGGCATGGTTGATCCGGCCCGCTTCCAGGGCGACCGAAAGCGGTTCGGTGACATGCTCCTGCCCCACCACCTCGGCGAAGGTTGCCGGTCGGTATTTGCGGTAGAGGGCCACTGGAGCAGGCTACTCACGCCCGGTGACGATGCGCGCCCGGAGGGCGCGCTGAGGAGGCGGGCAATCCAGCCCACGCCCGGTGACGATGCGCGACGGGAGTCGGCTGAGCAGGATGCGCACCGACGGTTGAGAATTGGACGGCACGTCAATCCTGCGTCTATTGATGGCATGTCGAGTTGCGGCGGCGAGAGGGGGTCAGACGCGTTGGCACCCGAGGAGCCGTTTGACGACCTTGTCCCTCCCGGCACGCCCATCGACCTGGAGAACTGCGCCCGCGAACCGATCCACATCCCGGGCAGTATCCAGCCGCGGGGGGTACTGGCGGTGGTGCACGAACCCGACTTCGAGGTCCGCCAGGTCAGTGCCAATGTCGCCGAATTGCTCGGCCGCTCCGTCGAGGACGTGCTGGGCTCGCACCTGTCGGTGCTGATGGGCACCGACGAGGCCGTCCGGGTCCAGCAGACGGCATCGGCGTTCGGGGACCTGCGTCAGCGCAATCCGCTCGAATGCAACATCGACGTCGGCGGCCAGTCACGCGCATTCGACGCCATCCTGCGGCGCGAGCCCAGCGGGGTGCTCCTGGTCGAGCTCGAGATCGCCTACGGCGAGCGGCCGTTCTCGTTCCCGAACACCTATCAGGCGGTGCGCAACTCCATCGAGGAGTTGAACCGGGCCGCCACACTGACCGAGTTGTACGACACTGCGGCGCGGGCGGTTCGGGAGCTGACCGGCTTCGACCGGGTGATGGTGTACCGCTACGACGAGGATTACCACGGTGAGGTCGTCGCCGAGTCCAAGCGCGAAGACCTCAATTCTTTTCTCGGCCTGCACTATCCGGCCACCGACATCCCCACGCAGGCGCGGGCACTGTACGAGAAGAACTGGATCCGGCTCATCTCGGACGTCAACTACACACCAGCGACGCTGGTCCCTGCCGTCGACCCCGCGACCGGTCTACCACTCGACCTCACCTTCGCGACACTGCGAAGCGTTTCGCCCATCCACATCGAGTACCTGCAGAACATGGGCGTGCACGCATCGATGTCGATCTCGCTGCTACGACACGGACGACTGTGGGGACTTATCGCCTGCCATCACTACGCCGGCCCCCACCTGCCCCCGTTCGGTACCCGGGCAGCGGCGGAGTTCCTGGGTTCGACTCTGTCGCTGCGGCTCGTCGACCGTTTCGAAGACGATCAGCTGCATCAACGCCTGGCCGCGAATGCGGTGCTGAGCAAGCTCATCGCCGCCACGCTGGACGACAGCGAACCCCTCGCGGCCGCTCTGCTCGCTGCACCCAACCTGCTGGACCTGGTTCCGGCCGACGGCGTCGCTGTCAACATGCAAGGCGACCTCCGGACAAGCGGGACGGTTCCGCCACCGGAGATCGTGTCCGCAGTAGCTGCCTGGGCCCGCGGCGCGGGCGAGGACATCGCGAGCAGCGAAGCCCTGTCCCAGGAATTGATCACGGTCGAGCTCGACCCCCGCCTGCTCGCCGGGGCGCTGGCGCTCAACCTGCCCGACGGGCAGTACGCCATCTGGTTCCGCCGCGAGGTGCTGCGCTCGGTGGACTGGGGCGGCGACCCGCACAACAAGGCGATCGCGGTGACCGAGGACGACGGGGTGCGGCTCAGCCCGCGCAAGTCGTTCGACCGGTGGCGCGAGGTCGTGCGGCAGCGCAGCGAACCCTGGACGCTCAGCGAGACCGAGTCCGCCGAGGCACTGCGCCGCCACCTGGTCGAGTCGCTCTACCGCCGCGCACGCGGGGCGCTGCGCACGGCCGAGACGCTGCAGCGCAGTTTGCTGCCTGAGTCGATCCCGAAGCTGAAGGACTGGCACCTGTCGGCACATTACGAACCAGCCGCGGGCGACAACGTCGGCGGCGACTGGTACGACGCGTTCGAGTTGCGCGACGGCCGGCTGATCCTGCTGCTTGGTGACGTCGCCGGGCACGGCGTCGCCGCGGCCGGCACGATGGCGCAGCTGCGCAACGCCCTGCGTGCGCAACTGTTCGCCGGCGCCGCACCAGCGGAGGCGTTGGAGCAGCTCAACGACTTCTGCCTGCACATGCTCTCGCACGCCTTCGCGACCGTCGTCGTCGCGCGGATCGATCTCGACTCGGGGCAGGTCGAGGCCGCCTGCGCCGGTCACCTGATTCCCTTTCTGACCCATCCGGGTGCCGTCGCGGCGCCTATCCGACTGTCGCCGCCGATCGGGGTGCGCGGCGTGACGTACGCACCGAGCACATTCACCATCGAGCCCGGCCAGGGCCTGGTCTTGTACTCCGACGGGCTAGTGGAACGGCGGGGCGAGCCCATTGACGACGGTCTGGATCGGTTGGTCGCGATCCTCGGCCGGTTAGGCGACGCACCGGCGTCGCGAATCTGGTCGGCGATGGCATCGACGTCGGGGGCCACCGACGACGACGTCGCCATCGTCACCCTGCGGCGGCCCTGACTCCCAGCAGCGATTCGCTGGCCGCCAGCAACGCGCAGGTCGACAGCCCGTCGACCGCGTCCCGCAGGTCCGGCAGCGACGGGAACGACGGCGCGATCCGGATGTTCTTGTCCTCGGGATCCTTGCGGTACGGGAAGGACGCGCCCGCCTCGGTCACCGCGATGCCGGCGTCCTTGGCCAGCGCGACAGTTCGGCGGGCCGTGCCGGGCAAGACGTCCAGGCTGATGAAGTAGCCGCCCTTGGGATCCGACCAGGACGCGATCTTGGACTCACCGAGCCGTTGTTCGAGGATCTCGGCGGCCAGCGCGAATTTCGGCGCCAAGATCTGCTGGTGACGCAGCATGTGCAGGCGCACCCCGTCCGCGTCGCCGAAGAAGCGCAGATGCCGCAGTTGGTTCACCTTGTCCGGGCCGATCGACTTCTTCGCGGCGTACTGCAGGTACCAGGCGATATTGCCCAGCGACCCGCCGAAGAAGCTGACCCCGGCTCCGGCGAAGGTGATCTTCGAGGTGGAGGCGAAGATGTAAGGCCGATTGGGGTTGCCGGCCTTGGTGGCCAGGCCGAGAACGTCGACTTGACGGATGAAGTCGTGGGTGAGGGTGTGCACCGCGTAGGCGTTGTCCCAGAACAGCCGGAAGTCGGGGGCAGCCGTCTGCATCTGCACCAGGCGGCGCACGGATTCCCACGAGTAGGTGATCCCGGTGGGATTGCCGAACACCGGAACCGTCCACATCCCCTTGATCGCCGGGTCAACGGCGACCAGCTCTTCGATCAGGTCGACATCCGGACCGTCTTCGAGCATCGGGATCGGGATCATCTCGATGCCCAACGTCTCGGTGATCGCGAAGTGACGGTCGTAACCGGGCACCGGGCACAGGAACTTGACGGCCGGTTCCTTGATCCACGGCTGCGGCGAGTCCACGCCGCCGTGCAGCATCGAGAACGCGACGACGTCGTGCATGAACTCCAGGCTGGCGTTGTTACCGGCGATCAAGTTCTGCACCGGCACGCCGAGCAGTTCGGCGAAGATTCCCCGCAGCCCGGGCAGTCCGTGCAGTCCGCCGTAGTTACGGGTGTCGGTGCCCTCTGGGTCCTTGAAGACGTCGCCGGGCAAGCTCAACAGCTGGTTGGACAGGTCGAGCTGCTCCGGGGACGGTTTGCCCCGGGTGAGGTCCAGGGAGAGCTTCTTGGCCTGCAGCGCCGCGTAGTCCTGCTGGTGTTGGGCGTGCACGCCGGACAGGTCTTCAGGGCTGAGGGAAGCCAGCGACACCATGCGGCCCTTTCGCCGTCGTGACATGAGGGGACCCCGCGCACCCGACAGAGCCCATTGACCCTTGCTGCCTTCCGGCCCTGGGGGAGTTCACAGGATAGACGCCGCGCGGGGTCCACCGGCGAGTGTAATACCCGGCCCCGGGCCCGCTTTTGCCGACTCGGCGGCGGTCGCAGGACACTGGGCTCGTTTCAGCGGCTACCATGACCACGGAGGATTCGCCTAGTGGCCTATGGCGCTCGCCTGGAACGCGGGTTGGGTTAACAGCCCTCGCGGGTTCAAATCCCGCATCCTCCGCTGTATGGTCTGCCGAGTGACCAGGGCGGACATCCATCCTGGTCACCCGTCGGCAGCGCGAGTTGATTGCTTGAGGAGGGGTATGGGGCGCAAAGTCGCCATGCTTTGGCACGCGTCGTTCTCGATCGGCGCCGGCGTCCTCTTCTTCTCCTTCGTACTGCCCCGGTGGCACGAACTCGTCGGCGACACGTCACACGGGCTGGGGACGACGCTTCGGATCGTGACCGGTGCGCTGATCGGCTTGGCCGCTCTGCCGGTGGTCTTCACCCTGTTGCGCACCCGTAAGCCCGAACTCGCCACTCCGCGGCTGGCACTGTCCATCCGGACCTGGTCGATCGTGGCTCATGTGCTGTCCGGGGTGCTGATCATCGGTACGGCGATCAGCGAGATCTGGTTCAACCTCGACAAAGCGGGCCAGTGGTTGTTCGCGATCTACGGGGCCGCCGCCGCGATCGGGGTGCTGGGCTTCTTCGCGTTCTATCTGTCGTTTGCCGCGGAACTGCCGCCGCCACCGCCGAAGCCGATCAAGCCTAAGAAGGAAAAGAAGCGTCGCACCCGCGGGAAGCAGGCCGCCGAGGACGACGTCGACGAGGACATCGACGAAGAGACCGAGGACGAGGACGAGGACGAGGTCGACGAGACCGAGGACGTCGAAGCCGACGCCGAGACGGTCCAGGCGGCGACAGCCGAAGCCCCGACGGTCGAGGCACCCGCCAAAATCAGCCTGGACAAGGACGAGCCGGCAGCGACCGAGGCCGACGAGGTTAAGGACGAGGTCCCCGCGGCCTCTGAGGTCCCCGCGGCCTCTGAGGGCTCCAAGTTCTCCAAGGTCTCTGAGGTCGAGGACGACGCGGCCGACGAGACCATCGAAGCGCCGGTCCCCGAAACCGCACAGCCGCGACTGCGCAACCGCCGCCCGACGGGCAAGACCTCGCATCGCCGTCGCCGCACCCGGGGTGGGGTCGCGGTCGAGGACCAGTGACGATCGCGAGCGCGGCGTAGCCGGGCAAAGCGGGTCGTCACCAGCAAGACCCGCGACGATCGCAAGCGCGGCGTAGCCGGGCGAAGCGGGTCGTCACCAGCAAGACCCGCGACGATCGCAAGCGCGGCGTAGCCGGGCGAAGCGGGTCGTCACCAGCAAGACCCGTGACGATCGCGAGCGCGGCGTAGCCGGGCGAAGCGGGTCGTCACCCGTGCTTAGGCCTCAGCGGCGCCGCAGCCGCTCGACGTAGTCGGCGACACCCTGCTGGGTCTGGTCGGCGGCCCACACCCGGCGCACCTCCCGGTCGACCTCGGCGCCCGCTTCGATGCGCGCCAGAGTCGGTGCCCGCAGCTGCTCCTTGGTGTGGCGATAGGCGACCGCTGGGATCTCGCTGAGGTCCTTGGCCTCGGCGACCGCGGCATCCAGGAGGTTTTCGGCTACCACGCGGTGGGCCAATCCCCGGGCGACGGCGTCCTCGCCGCGGTAGCTACGCCCACTGAGCAGGACCTCCTCGGCGCGGTCGCCACACGCGTAGCGCATCACCTCGAGCGCGGCGACCGGGAACGGCACACCGACCCGGACTTCGGCGGCTCCGATCTGAGCGGCAGGGTCGGCCAGGCGCCAGTCACAGGCGCAGGCCAGCACGCACCCACCGGCTATTGCGGCACCGTTTATCGCTGCCACCGTCGGCCCGGGATACCTGAACACCGCCTCGAACAGATCCGACAAGGCCGGAACCAATTGGTCGGTGTAGGCGGCCCCGCCCTCGACGAGCCGGTTCAGGTCGACCCCGGCCGAGAACACCCGGCCGGCGCCGGTGATGACCAACGCGGCGCCACCCGAACGTTCCTGCTCCCGCACGGTCTGGGTCAGCTCGCCGAGGAATTCGACGTCGAGCGCGTTGACCCGTCCCGACGCGAGGGTCACGACCTGCACCGATCCCACAGCTTCGATCTCGATCACAGGGCTACTCCACCACAACCCGCTCGATTACTTGGGATCGGTAGCGACGTGGGCGATCTGTACTTCTCCCATGACGCCGCCAACGGGGCGGCGCATGACGGAAGGAAGTCCGATGAAACGTGTTATCGCGGCTGCGATTGGCGCCCTTGGCTGCGCATCGGTGTTGGTGGGGTGCTCCAGCTGCGGCCACACGGCCAACCCGGCGTCCAACGCACCGGCAAGCGTCTCGACCGGCGGCGGTAAGACCGAGGTCAAGGTGGGCGGCACCGACCTCGCCGGCCTGGATCCGGCTTCGGTGACGTGCGTCAAGCAGGCCGGAAAGATCAACATCGGCAGCGGCTCGACCGGCGGCCCGCAGCAGGCGCTGGCGGTTGTGATGACCGACGCCAACCCGCCGACGGTGGACTCGCTGGCCATGGTCGTCGACGGCAACGCCCTGTCGGTCGCCGACAATATGGGAGCCAAGGTCGGTTCGGCCAAGGTCGCGGTGGACGGCAAGACCTACACCATCACCGGTCAGGCGCAGGGCGCCGACCTGAAGAACCCGATGGCCGGGATGATCACCAAGGACTTCAGCATCAAGGTGACGTGCGGTTAGGAACAGCGGTTCGGGGCGGCGGGCATGCAACGCATGTCCGCCGTTCCGGCCTGGACTTATGATTCAGCCGTGTCGATCCGCGACGACCTGGTGCGCGCGCGTCACCTGGCGTGCGGCGCCGAGGAGGACACGGCCCGCGACTTGTTGTTGTCGTTGATGCCCAGGATCGAGCAGGAAGACCGAGACGACCTGCTGTTGGAAGTGTTCGCCCAGCTCGGCGAGATCTACCTGGTCCGTGGCGCGAATGACGGAGTGCGCGAATGCATTCGGCGCATCGAAGAACCGTTGGCGATCTACCGCGGCATCCTGGCCGGCACCATGCCGGAGGCAGCGGCTCAGGTGACTATGTCGCACACCGAGATCGCCCACATGATCCGGCGCTACTCCCGGCGCGCGCAGTTCCTGCGCACGGGTTTGGCTGCGGCGCAGGGTGACCACGAGGGCGCCGCAACCGCCCTGGCTGCACTGACCGACTCCGACGAGACCTTCGCAGACGAGCATGCACAACTGATCTGCTTCGCCCGCACGCTGTGCGCGACCGCCCTGCTCGACGACGATCTGCACGTGCGATCGGTACCGCTCTGGGAGCAGGTGGTCACCTACCTGATGGCGAGCAGAC
>NZ_JCALCN010000032.1:0-43221 GCF_059812345.1 Mycobacterium sp. NGS59 | reverse complement strand
CTGCTCGGCCGGAGCCTAGTTGATCAGCGGGTCGCGGGGCATGCCCAGGATCCGCTCGGCGATCTGGTTGCGGGTCACCTCCGAGGTGCCGCCGGCGATCGCCATGCCGCGTGCACCCATCACCATCCGGCCGGCCAGCGCGCCCGCGCCGTCCAGCAGCACGGTCTCGGGGCCGGCCAATGTCGTGGAGATGGCCGCACCCTCGATCATGTGATCGGCCAACTTCAGCTTGGTGACATTGCCTTCGGGTCCCGGCCCCGCGCCTTCCACGCTGCGGGCGGCGCGACGCAGATTCAGCAACCGCAAGGCATTCTCCTCGGCCAGGTAGCGACCCACGCGAAGAACTATGCCTGCCAACTCATCTGAGCGCTGCCGAGCAAGCTTCACCAACTCCGGCGCCAACGCCTCGTAGAACGAGCCGCTGCCGCCGATGCTGACGCGTTCGTTGCCCAGCGTCGCGCGCGCGACGGTCCAACCGGAGTTGGGCGCCCCGACCACATCCTCGTCGGGCACGAACAGGTCGTTGAAGAACACCTCGTTGAAGTCCGAACCGCCGGTGATCTGGCGCAGCGGCCGCACCTCGACCTCGGGGGCATTCATGTCGACGATCACCGCGGTGATGCCGGCGTGCTTGGGAGCCTCGGGATCGGTGCGCACGGTTGCCAGACCACGTGCGCAATAGTGGGCCCCGCTGGTCCACACCTTCTGGCCGTTGATCTTCCAGCCACCATCCACGCGGGTGGCCCGGGTCTTGACGGCCGCAGCGTCAGAACCGGCGTCCGGCTCGGAGAACAACTGGCACCAGATCTCGTCCTTGCGTAGCGCCTTCTCGACGAATCTCTCGATCTGCCAATCGGTTCCGTGCTGAATCAGCGTCAGGATGACCCAACCGGTGATGCCGTAGTCGGGGCGTTTGATACCGGCGGCGCGGAACTCCTCCTCGGTCACCAACTGCTCCACCGCGTCCGCGGCGCGGCCCCACGGCTTGGGCCAGTGCGGCATCACGTACCCGGTCGCGATCAGCTTGTCGCGTTGCGCCTCCTTGTCCAGGCCGGCGAGTTCGGTTGCGTCGGCACGGATTTGGGTACGCAGTTCTTCGGCCTCGGGCGGCAGGTCCAGGCTGTTGTCCCGCGCGACCCCGGCCGCCGTCAGATCGAACACATCCTGAGCCGGCCCGTCACCACCGAGCACCGCGGAAGTCACCAGCGCCCGGCGCAGATGCAGATGCGCGTCGTGCTCCCAGGTGAAGCCGATGCCGCCGTGCACCTGGATGTTGAGTTCGGCGTTGCGGGCGTAGGCGGGGAACGCCAGAGTGGCGGCGACGGCGGCGACGAGCCGGAATTGTTGCTCGTCTTCGGATTCCGCGCGCGCGGCGTCCCACACCGCTGCCAGCGCCGACTCGGCCGACACCAACATGTTCGCGCAATGATGCTTCACCGCTTGGAAAGTGGCGATGGTGCGGCCGAACTGCTTGCGCACCTTGGCATATTCCACGGCGGACTCGACGCAGTCGGTCGCCCCGCCCACTGCTTCGGCGGCCAGCAAGGTCCTGGCCCGGGCCAGCGTCGACGCCGCGGCGCCGGACAGGACGTCGTCGGCGCTCACCTTGACATTGTCGAGCCGCACGCGCCCGGACCGGCGGGTCGGGTCGAGGTTCTCCGGTACTTGCACCGACACCCCGTCGCGGTCGCGCTCCAGCACCAGGACGTCGTCACCGGCGGTGACCAGCAACAGCTCCGCCAGTCCGGCCCCCAGCACGATGCCGGCGTCGCCGTCGGCGACACCGTCGGACAACCGCACGCTGCCGCCCAATCCGATTGCCGCGGTGACACATCCGTCGAGGAGGCCGGGCAACAGTCGCGACTTCTGTTCGGCGCTACCGTCATTGGCGATCACCGCCGAGGCGATGACCGTGGGCACGAACGGACCGGGCGCCACCGCGCGGCCGAGTTCCTCGATCACCACGACGAGTTCGGGCAGGCCGTAGCCGGAACCACCGTGCTCCTCGGGGATATGCAGGCCGAGCCAACCGAGTTCGACGATGCCCTGCCAGAACGCCGGCCGTGCCTCCTCCGGCGCGTCCAGCAGCGAACGCGCAGCCGCGCGGGCCTTCTGCGAGGTGAGGAACCCGCGGGTCACCTCGGCGAGTTCGCGGTGGTCGTCGGTCAGTGCGATACCCATGCGGGCCCTCCTCGCGGCACGGCAGGAGCCCGCCCCGTCGCGGACTCCTGGAATTAGTTGAAGAGACTACTCACCGCCCGAGGAGGGCCGACGGGTCGCTACTTCGGTGCGAACCGCTGCCCGGCGTCGAGGCGCAGGCACTGTCCGTTGAGCATCGGGTTGTCGACGATGGCCGCGACCAGCTTGGCGTATTCCTCGGGTCGACCCAGTCGCTTGGGGAAGGCGGCGTCCTTGGTCAGGGCTGTCGCGAACTCGTCGGGAATGCCCTTGGTGAGGCCGGTCGCGAACAGGCTCGGCGCGATGGCCAGCACCCGGATCCCCAGCGAACCCAGGTCGCGTGCCATGGTCAGGCACATGCCCGCGATGCCCGCCTTGGCCGCGGTGTAGGCGACCTGCCCGATCTGGCCCTCGAAGGCGGCGATGGATGCGGTGTTGATGATGACTCCGCGCTCGTCGTCCTCGGGCTCGTTCTTGCTCATGTGCGCCGCGGCCAACCGACTGATGTTGAAGGTGCCGATCAGGTTGAGATCCACCACGGATTGGAAGGACTCGAGGTCGTGCGGTCCGGTCTTGGTCATGGTCCGCTTGGCGATGCCGCCACCGGCCGTGGTGACCGTGACGTGCAGGCCGCCGAGGTCGTCGACCGCGGCCTGCAGCGTCTGCTCGGTGCCGGCGAAGTCGGTGACATCGACGGGGTAGAACTTGCCGCCGATCCCCTCGGCGACCTCTTTGCCGTCCGAACCCTCGCGGTCGAACACCGCGACCTGCGCTCCCCGTTCGTGCAGCAGCTCGGCACTGGCCCGCCCCATGCCCGAAGCGCCGCCGATGACGACGACCTTCTTTCCGCTGATCTCCATCCAGACCTCCGTGTTCTCTAGGGTTGTCAGAATCCCTCGAATTTGTAACGTTACGAGGCACGCTAGCGGGTCCGTCCGCCGGGGTCTCGAGCACGGCACCGGTTCGGGCGATCAGCGACCCGAAGGCGGTCAGGAGGTCAATCGAGCCCACGGGGGCAGCGGCACGGACAACAACTCCGCTCCGCCCGGCGCGCTCAGGGCCAGCAGCGCAGTCGGAATGCGGTGCAAAGGAAGCACGAAGTCGGCGCAACCGGTGGCGATTGCGTTGGCCGGCATCCCGGGCGCCTTGGCCTCGGACGGTTCCTGAACCAGCACCCGGCCCCCGTTGGCTTTGACCGCCCGGCAGCCCTGGCTGCCGTCGGCCTGATACCCGGTCAGGATCACCGCGACCGTCGGGCCGGCGCCGGCCGCACTGGTCAACAGCGCGTCGACGGTGCCGGCCTTCGTTGCCGGCCGCAGCACCCATCGCCCGTCCGCGTCCATGCCGGCGGCGGTGGCTCCCGGCACCACGGTCACACCCGGGCGGTGGACGGGTGCCCCGTCCTTGGCGACCTGCACCGGCAAGTCTGTCTTGCGGGCGAGCACCGCCGCGAGCGGATCGTTCGTCGTTAGTTGCGGACGATGCTGCGCCGCCAGAATCGGCACCGGATACCACTTCGGCAGACCGGCCAGCACCGTGCCGAAGGCATCCATGCCGCCCAACGAGGCGGCAAGCACCACGAACGAGAACCCCGAGGTGGTGTGTCGGGTGGCGGACATACCGGAAAGCCTAGACCTTCTGTCCGCTGGCTGACATAAGTCGCGGCAACACGGGTAGTCCCCCGGGAATCCCGGGCGACAAGGAGTGAGACCAATGAGTCAAGACGGTTTCCGCCGCAACGCCATCCTGGCGCAACTGCCCGACGACGAATATGAGCGAATCGAGAAGCGGTTGCGATTCGAGCATTCGGAGATCAGACGGGAGGCCTACCGGCCGGACGAACCCATCGCCGAGATCTACTTCCCGTTGTCGTCGGTCTATTCGCTGATCGCGGTGGTCGACGGCCGAGGCGCCCTCGAGGTGGCGACCGTCGGTTACGAAGGCATGGTCGGGCTTCCGGTATTCCTGGGCGCTTCCAGCAGTCCACAATCCGCGTTCTGCCAGATCGCAGGCGACACTGCACGTCTCAGTGTTGCCGACTTCGGCCAAGTACTGGCGCGCGACGGCGCGCTGCATGCGCTGCTGAACCGCTTCACACAGGCCACCATGGTCCAGATCGCGCAGAACGTGGTCTGCAATCGCTCGCACGACACCGGAGCCCGCATGGCGCGCTGGCTGCTGACCACTCGCGACCGGGTCGCCAGCGAGAAGTTCTTCCTGACCCAGGAATTCCTCGCCCAGATGCTGGGAGTGCACCGACCCACCGTCTCCGAGACCGCGCAACGCCTCCAAGAGGCGGGGTTGATCCGTTACAGCCGCGGGTCGCTCTCCATCGAGGACCCAGAGCAACTCGGGCGAATTGCTTGTGAGTGTTACGGCATCGTCAAGGCGGAGTTCGACGCCATTACTCATTTCAACTGAGCCCAGCCGGTGCCGCCCTCTGTCGGTGCATCGTGCCAAGCTCGGCACCGTGCTCCTTCTGGACGTAGCAAGCACATCGCTCAACGTGGGCGGCACCTCGTCCCGGTTGACGAAGGTCGCCCACATCGCGGACCTGCTGCGACGGGCCGCGCCGGACGCCGAACTGGTCACCACCGTCGTGTCATGGCTGTCCGGTGAACTACGGCAGCGTCAGATCGGCGTCGGCTGGGCGTCGTTGCGCTCCCTGCCGCCGCCGGCTACGGAGCCGGTGCTGACCGTCGGCGAAGTCGATGCCACTTTCACCGAGATCGGCGCGGTGTCGGGCAAGGGGTCCCAGGCACGCCGCGCGGCGCTGATCGCCGGCTTGTTCGCCGCCGCCACCGAGACCGAACAGACCTTCCTGCTGCGACTGCTGGGCGGCGAACTGCGCCAGGGCGCGCTGGTCGGGATCATGACCGATGCCGTGGCCAAGGCGGCGGCGATGCCGGCCGCCACGGTGCAGCGGGCGGCGATGCTGGGTGGGGAGCTGGCGGCGGTCGCCGCCGCGGCGCTGAGCGGCGGCTCGTTGGAGGCGTTCACCTTGCGGGTGGGACGCCCGGTCGGGCCGATGCTGGCCCAAACCGCCACCGGCGTCGACGATGCACTCGAAAAGCACGGTGGCACAGCCATTTTCGAAGCCAAACTCGACGGTGCCCGCGTGCAGATCCACAGATCCGGAGCGACCGTCACCGTCTACACCCGCAGCCTCGACGACGTCACCGCCCGGCTGCCCGAGGTGGTCGAAGCCACCCTGGCCCTGCCGGTGAACGACCTGATCGCCGACGGGGAGGCGATCGCGCTGCGTCCGGACAACCGTCCGCACCGCTTCCAGGTCACCGCGTCACGCTTCGGGCGGTCCGTCGACGTCGAAGCGGCCCGCGCCAAGCAGCCGCTGTCGGTGTTCTTCTTCGACATCCTGCACCGCGACGGCGAGGACCTGCTCGACGCGCCGACCACCGACCGGCTGACGGCGCTGGACGCGCTGGTGCCCGCCTCGCAGCGAGTCGACCGGCTGGCCACGTCCGATCCCGCGGCCGCGACGGCGTTCCTGGAGGCGACGCTGGCCGCCGGACACGAAGGCGTGATGGCCAAGGCCCCGGGCGCGCCGTACCAGGCCGGGCGGCGCGGCGCCGGCTGGTTGAAGGTCAAACCGGTGCACACCCTCGACCTGGTGGTGCTGGCGGTGGAGTGGGGCTCGGGGCGCCGCCGCGGGAAGCTGTCCAACATCCATCTGGGCGCGCTGGACCCGACCACCGGCGGATTCGTCATGGTCGGAAAAACCTTCAAGGGCATGACCGATGCCATGTTGGACTGGCAGACAACCCGATTCACCGAGCTCGCCGTCGACGGCACCGACGGGTACGTCGTGCAACTCAGGCCCGAGCAGGTGGTCGAGATCGCTCTGGACGGGGTACAGGGGTCAACCCGCTACCCCGGTGGGGCGGCGCTGCGGTTCGCGCGGGTGCTGCGCTACCGCGACGACAAACGCCCCGACGAGGCCGACACCATCGACGCCGTCCGCGCGCTGTATTGACTACCGAGTGTGAAGATCACGACGGGACACGCCGATCGGACGTCGGTAGATTCACAGTCGCGAGACCTTCCGGGAGGAGTTCGCCGTGGCGGACCAGCAGATCAGCTACGTCCGCACCGAGCCCGGCCTACCGCCCGTCGCGATCGTTGACCGCTCCCCGATCACGTTGGGGCACAAGATCTTTTTCGGCGTCGTCGCGCTGATCGGGGCCGGAGCCTGGGCCGTCGTCGCGTTCGCGCGGGGCGAGACCGTGAACGCGGTGTGGTTGGTGGTGGCGGCGCTGTGCACCTATGTGATCGGCTACCGCTTCTACGCGCGGCTGGTCGAGATGAAGATCGTGTGCCCGCGCGACGACCATGCCACCCCGGCCGAAATCTTCGACGACGGAACAGATTACGTCCCGACCGACCGCCGCGTGGTGTTCGGACACCACTTCGCCGCGATCGCCGGCGCCGGTCCGCTGGTCGGTCCGGTGCTGGCCGCGCAGATGGGTTACCTGCCCAGCGCGATCTGGATCGTGCTGGGTGCGGTGCTGGCCGGCTGCGTGCAGGACTATCTGGTGTTGTGGATTTCCACCCGGCGCCGCGGAAGGTCGCTGGGACAGATGGTGCGCGACGAGCTGGGAGCAACCGCCGGGACGGCCGCGCTGGTCGGGGTGCCGATCATCGTCACGATCCTGATCGCGGTGCTGGCTCTGGTGGTGGTGCGAGCGCTTGCCAAGAGCCCGTGGGGTGTGTTCTCCATCGCCATGACCATCCCGATCGCCGTCTTCATGGGCTGCTACCTGCGTTTCCTGCGCCCGGGGCGAGTCGGCGAGGTGTCTGCGATCGGCGCCGGCCTGTTGCTGACGGCGGTAATAGCCGGCGATTGGGTCGCCAACACCGAGTGGGGCTCGGCATGGTTCACGCTGTCGCCGGTCACCCTGTGCTGGCTGCTGATCGGTTACGGATTCGCCGCTTCGGTGCTGCCGGTGTGGCTGCTGCTGGCCCCACGCGACTACCTGTCGACGTTCATGAAGGTCGGTACGGTCGCGTTGCTGGCGCTGGGCATCTGCATCGCCCACCCGACGATCGCCGCGCCGGCGGTCTCGCATTTCGCGACCCGCGGCAACGGTCCGGTGTTCGCCGGTTCCCTGTTTCCGTTCCTCTTCATCACCGTCGCCTGCGGAGCGCTGTCCGGCTTTCACGCGCTGATCTCCTCGGGCACCACGCCGAAGATGCTGGAGAAGGAAGGCCAGATGCGGCTCATCGGCTACGGCGGCATGATGACCGAATCCTTCGTCGCGGTGATGGCGCTGCTCACCGCGGTGATCCTGGACCAGCACCTGTATTTCACGCTCAATGCGCCCTCGGCTCAGACCCACGACACCGCCGCCGGGGCCGCGCGCTACGTCAACAGTCTCGGCCTGTCAGGCAGCCCGGCCACCGCGGCGCAGATCGACCAGGCGGCACACAGCGTCGGCGAGCAGTCCATCGTCTCGCGCACCGGCGGAGCCCCCACGCTGGCGTTCGGAATGTCGGAGATGCTGCACCGGGTGTTCGGCGGTAGCGGTCTCAAGGCGTTCTGGTACCACTTCGCGATCATGTTCGAGGCGCTGTTCATCCTGACCACTCTCGACGCCGGCACCCGCGTCGCACGCTTCATCGTTTCGGACGGTCTGGCTAATCTCGGAGGTCCGCTGCGGCGGATGCGTGATGCGAGCTGGCGTCCCGGCGCGTGGATCTGCAGCCTAGTGGTGGTCGCGGCCTGGGGCGGGATCCTGCTGCTCGGTGTCACCGACCCGCTCGGCGGCATCAACACGCTCTTTCCGCTGTTCGGTATCGCCAACCAGCTGCTCGCGGCCATCGCGCTCACGCTGATCACCGTCGTCGTCGTCAAGACGGGCCGATCGAAATGGGTGTGGATACCGGGGATTCCGCTGCTGTGGGATCTCGCCGTCACGCTGACCGCGTCCTGGCAGAAGATCTTCTCGTCCGATCCTGCCGTCGGCTACTGGACCCAGCATGCGCAGTACTCCGCCGCAAAACAGGCCGGCAAGTCGGCGTTCGGGTCGGCGTCCGATCCCCACCAGCTCGACGCCGTCATCAGGAACACCTTCATCCAGGGCACCCTGTCGATCGTCTTCGCGACCGTGGTCATAGTGATTTTCTTCGCCGGAGTCGCGGTGTCTTTCAACGCAATTCGGGGTTCCGGCAGGCCACTGAGCGAAGACGAACCGGTGAGTTCGAAGCGATTCGCACCCGCAAGCTTGATCGCGACCGCGGCAGAACGGGCCGTGCAACGGCAATGGGATGCACAGCCCGCGGCCCGTGACGCGCCGGATGCTGTGCCGAAGTAGCCGCGAGAATCCGCCGAGGCTCTAAACTCGGGCGGGATGAGAGTCGGTATCGACTTCGGAACCACGCACACCGTCGCCGCGATCGTCGACCGTGGAAATTACCCGGTCGTCGCCTTCGACGGCGTCGATACCTGGCCGTCCCTGATCGCCGCCAACACCGCCGGAGAACTGCGGTTCGGGCTGGACGCCGCGGCAGTCCGGCACGAACCCGACTGGGAAGTGCTGCGCTCGTTCAAACGGCTACTCAACGACGCGGGCCCGCAGACCCAGGTCAGCCTGGCCGGCCGCAGCTACCCGTTGGTCGAGTTGCTCACCGGTTTCCTGGCCCAGCTCAAACACGACCTGCTGCGCCGCTCCAACGCCGGCTTCGAGGGCGACGACACCGTCGAGGCCGCGATCAGCGTGCCCGCCAATGCCAGCAGCGCCCAGCGCTTCCTCACCCTGGATGCGTTCGTGGCGGCCGGTTTTCACGTCGTCGCGTTGTTGAACGAGCCGTCGGCCGCGGGTCTGGAATACGCTCACCGCTACCGCTCCAGCATCACCGCCAAACGCGAATACGTGCTCATCTACGACCTCGGCGGCGGCACCTTCGACGCCTCGCTGCTGAAGATGGCCGGCCACGTCAACGAGGTCGTCGTCAGTGAGGGCATCCAGCGACTCGGCGGTGACGACTTCGATGAGGCGATCGCGCAACTCGTCCTGGCCGGATCGAAGCTGCCACCCCTGGACGGCGCCGCCTATGAGCTGTTGCTGGAGGAGTGCGCCGCGCGCAAGGAGGCCGTCGGCCCGCAGACCCGCCGGTTCCTGGTCGACCTCGCCGTCGACGGAGTCGACCGGCCGCCGTTCTCCTGCGGGATCGACGACGTCTACGCGGCGTGTGCACCACTCGTGGCCGAGACCGCCGACCTGCTCTCGCGGGTCCTGCTCGATCCGGCCGGCGACGGCTGGGACGTGCCGTGGTCGGAGGTGGCCGGCATCTATGTGGTGGGCGGGGCGGGCAGCTTCCCTCTCGTCGCTCGCATGCTGCGTAGCAATTTCGGCGACAAACGGGTCAAGCGGTCGCCCCACCCGTTCGCGGCAACCGCGATCGGCCTCGCGGTCTTTCTGGATACCGATTCCGGTTTCGTTCTGTCCGAGCGCTTTTCGCGGCACTTCGGTGTGTTCCGGGAGGCCCGGGCCGGTGCCGACGTCGTGTTCGACCCGATCGTGCCCAAGGACGCCCCGCTTCCGGCCGACGGCCACTCGCCCTTGGTGGTCAACCGCAGCTATCGCGCGGCGCACAACATCGGGCATTTCCGGTTCGTCGAGTGCAGCCGTCTGGTCGACGGCCGTCCGGACGGCGACGTCACGCCGTATGATCCCGTCTTCTTCCCGTTCGATCCCGCGCTGCACGACCGGGACAACCTCGGGCACCAGCCGGTCGACCGCTGGAGCGACGGACCCGACGTCGAGGAGCGTTACGTCGTCGCTCCCAGCGGAGCCGTCGAGGTGACCGTCACCACCCGGCCGACCGGCTACAGGCGGACCTTCCGGCTGGAAAGGCGGGCCGCGGCCAGGCTGTGAACCCTCCCGCTGAGTCGGTACGCCGCTGGGTAGTTTCAGAAAGATGGTGGACATCGACCTGGAGGACCTTTCCACTCCCGAACACGGCTACACCGTCGACGGCGACGAGGACGACGACCCGGTACTGCTGGACCGCGACGGGAATCCGGTCAGCACCTGGCGGGAGCGCTATCCGTACGACGAGCGCATGTCACGTGACGAGTACGAGTGGCTCAAGCGACGCCTGCAGATCGAACTGCTGAAGCTGCAGAACCACAGCCGGCGAACCGGCGACCGGCACCTCATCTTGTTCGAAGGGCGGGACGCGGCCGGCAAGGGCGGCACCATCCAGCGGTTCATGGAGCATCTCAACCCGCGGACCGCCCGGGTCGTCGCGCTGGAGAAACCGAGCGAGCGGGAAAAAACCCAGTGGTACTTCCAGCGCTACGTCACCCACTTGCCGGCAGCCGGCGAAATCGTCCTGTTCGACCGGTCCTGGTACAACCGCGCCGGCGTCGAGAAGGTGATGGGCTTCTGCACCGCCGAGCAGCACGCCGAATTCATGAAGCAGGCACCGCCGTTCGAGCAGATGCTGGTCGACGACGGGATCAGCCTGACCAAGCTGTGGTTCTCGGTGTCCCCGGCCGAGCAACGCACCCGGTTCGCAATCCGGCTCGCCGACCCGGTCAAGCAGTGGAAGTTCTCGCCGATGGACATCGAAGCCGTCCGCCGATGGGAGCAGTACACCGCGGCCAAAGAGGAGATGTTCGACGCGACCGACACCGACTTCGCCCCGTGGGTGGTGGTCAAGAGCAACGACAAGAAACGCGCCCGCATCAACGCGATGCGTCATTTCCTGGCCAAGTTCGACTACGAGGACAAAGACCACGACCTGGTCGGCGAGCCCGATCCGCTGATCGTCGGCCGAGCCCTGGCGGACTAACGCGGCTGTCACGTTGCAGTCCCGTGAGGGGCCCCAAAATGTACGGCGCAGCGCCACTTTTCTGGCATTTTGCGGACTCTCGTGGAGGCGCCAGGCGGCAGACACGCACTAACGCAGAAGAATAGAATTCCCCGAATTGGGTAATAGCGTTCTCACGGAGGGAGTTCTGCCATGACACAGCCAACTGTTATCGACGTCGGCACCGAACTGCCGGAGCACGTGCATGGTGCTGCCGATCCCCGCTTCTCCTGCGCGGTTCACACCTTCGCCAAGTTGTTCAACGGCGATCCACGCTTCGGCGGCGGATCACTGGCTGTCTACGTCGACGGCGAGCCGGTCGTCGACATCTGGACGGGCTGGTCGGACCGCGAGGGCGAAGTCCCCTGGACCGCCGATACCGGCGCGATGGTCTTCTCGGCAAGCAAAGGCGTCGCCGCCACCGTGCTGCACCGGCTGGTCGACCGCGGGCAGTTGGCCTACGACAAGCCGGTCGCTCAGTACTGGCCGGAGTTCGGCGCCAACGGCAAATCCCAGATCACCGTCCGCGACATGTTGGGGCACAGATCCGGTCTGTCTCACCTCAAGGGCGTGAGCAAGGAACAACTGCTCGACCACCAGCTGATGGAGGAGCGCCTCGCGGCCGCGCCCGTGGACCGCCACGCCGGACGCGCCGCGTATCACGCGTTCACCTACGGCTGGTTGACCTCGGGCCTGGCCCGCGCCATCACCGGCAAGAGCATGCGCGAGCTGTTCCGTAGCGAGATCGCGCAGACCCTGGACACCGACGGTCTGCACCTGGGGCGGCCGCCCGCCGACGCACCCACCAAGGCCGCGCAGATCATGTTTCCGCAGACGACCCGCGCCAATCCCTTGTTCGACCGGCTGGCGCCATGGTTGTCGGAGCTCCCGGTGGCCGGCGGCCTGGGCGCGATCTACGTTCCGGGCATCACGTCGCTGATTCAGGGTGACACTCCCCTGCTCGACGGCGAGATCCCGTCGGTGAACGCTGTGGTCACCGCGCGCGGCCTGGCCAGGATGTACGGGGCGCTGGCCAACGACGGCCGCATCGACGAAACAGAGCTCCTGTCAACGGAATTGGCGCGCGATCTGTTGGGTAAGACCAGTTTGCGACCGGATCTGAATCTGGTGGTACCGATGTCGTTTCACCTCGGCTACCACGGTTCCCCGGTGCCCGGGCTACTGCGCGGCTATGGACACGCCGGCCTCGGCGGCACCATCGGTTGGGCCGACCCGGTCACCAAGAGTTCGTTCGCTTTCGTGCACAACCGGTTGATCACGCCGATCCTGCTGGATCAGATCCTGTTCGTACCGCTCATCCTGCCGATTCGGCGCGCCGCGGCGGCCGCGCACAACGACGGGTTCACCCCGGTTGCGCACCTGGGCGCGTCCTACACGTAGCTCACACGGCCCTCGTGGAACCGACGTAGGACAGCACCACGTCGGATTCGTCGGTGATGCGGGTCAGGGTCGAATACGAGCGGACGAATGACTGCCCGACGCATCCGTCGATCTTCATGTGGAATTCGTTGATCATGATCCACGGGTTGGCGCTTCGGAATTCTTTGCGGACGACGGGCACTACCACGACGAATCCGGGTTTGAGACCGACGCTGACCACGCCGTTGTACTGCGCGCTCACCAACGGGAGAAGTTGAAACGGCTCACCGGGGCCGAACGGTACCACCGCGCCGAGCGAAGGACCGCCACCGCCGCCGTTGGCCGTCGTGACGCCGTTGGCTGTGCTCATGTCGATTCCGCAGCCGATCTCATACCCCACTTCGAGAACGCCATGCGGAGTTTCCGGTCCGGCCAGGGATGCGACGAAGATTCCGCTGGACAGGTATTCGCGAGACGACGCCGCGGTGGTCAGCGGCGCTACCGGAACGTGTCTTTCGTCTCTGGCGCCGAGCGCCAGAATCCAACCGTCAGGGGTGGTCACTCGGGCGGGCGTGCCCGGCGGCACCGCGCCGTCGGCTGACGTCACGGCGCCAACCGGCTGCGACTCGGGATCGGCAGTCGCCAGCGGTGGCGTCGTCGACAGCGTGAGACAGGCAGCGAGAACCGCAGCACGACGAATGACCGCGGACATCGTCCCCACGGGCTACACGGTATGCACCTCGCCGGTCAACCAAACCGCCCGCCGGTTGACTCGAGCGGAGTTGTTGCGCGTTTGTAGCCGGTTTGCGACGCAGACTCGGCAAGCTCGGATCGCACGTCCGTTGGCGGGTACGCTGGACCACGGCCCATGATTCGCGCCAGAAAGCAGAGAGGGCGACTAATGAGCCTCCGAAAATTTGCTGCGGGACTCGCCGCCGGCCTGATGACAGTTGCCGCCCTGGTCGGTGGCAGCGGTGTCGCCAGTGCCGATCCAGAGGATACGACCCCACCGTTGGTCGAAGACTATTTGATCATCATCAATCCGGGCCTGACTCAAGACTTCCGTGCCACGGATACGCCCAACAACTTCGGCGTACCCGGCGCCAAGGACTGGACCGGTAGCGGAATGTTTTGCCAGAATCGCACCGTGAAGTGCCAGAAGATGGGCTTCTAGGGCCGCGTCCGGGCTATCGGTTGGCGGGCAACACTTTTCGTAGTTTCGAGAGGACATCGATTTGTCCACCTGGCTGATCACGGGCTGCTCGACGGGACTCGGCCGCGCGCTTGCCGAGGCGGTTATCGACGCCGGCCACAACACCGTCGTCACTGCCCGCGACGTAGACAGCATCACCGAGCTTGCCGACGCCACGCCCGACCGGGTATTGGCGCTGGCTTTGGACGTCACCGAACCCGAGCAGATCGCCGCGGCCCTGCAGCAGGCTGAGGAGCGCTTCGACAGCGTCGACGTGCTGGTCAACAACGCCGGCTACGGGTACCGCTCCGCGGTCGAAGAGGGCGAGGACGACGCGGTGCGCGCCCTGTTCGAAACACACTTCTTCGGCACCGTCGCCATGATCAAGGCTGTGTTGCCCGGCATGCGGGAGCGCCGCTCCGGCGCGATCGTGAACATCTCCTCGATCGGCGTGCAGTTGACGCCGGTCGGCTCGGGCTACTACTGCGCGGCCAAAGCCGCCGTCGAAGGGATGAGCGGAGCGCTGCACGCCGAGGTTGCACCACTCGGCATTTCGGTCACCGTCATCGAACCCGGCGCTTTCCGCACCGATTTCGCCGGCCGCTCGCTAATGCAGACGTCCACGGTCATCGAGGATTACGCCGACACCGCGGGACGTAGGCGCAAGGAGAACGACACCATGCACGGCGCCCAGGTCGGCGACCCGGTCAAGGCCGGCGCGGCGATCGTGGCGGCGGTCGAAGCCGACGAACCGCCGGCGTTCCTGCTGCTGGGCCAGGACGCGCTGTTCTCGTATCGCTTCATCGCCGACCGGCGCGCGAAAGAGATCTCGACGTGGGAACAAACCACCACCAGCACCGACCTCGACGCTTGACCGAACTCGTTACCGGCGTTGCCTTTTCGCGGAAAGCAGCGCGTCGACCGAGTAACGACCCGGGCCCATGAAGACCAGCAGGAAGAACCCGAAGCAGAACAGGATCGACGGGGTCCCGCCGTTGCCGCCCGGCGGGTCACCGAGCGGCCACAGCGAACGGGGTTGGTGCATCCAGAAATACGCCACCGCCATCGTGCCGGAGGCGAAGAACGCGGCGAGGCGGGTGAACAGGCCGGCGGCGACCAACAGACCCGTCACGAACTCGATCAGTCCGGCATACCACACCGGCCAGTCGCCCACATCCGTGTGATGTCCGGAAGAGACGGGCCAGCCGAACAGGATCATCGAGCCGAAGCCGGCGAACAGCAGGCCGTACACCAGCCGAAACAGGCTCAGCACTGCCGGCGAATAGCCGACCACGCGGTGAGTCAGGTTCTTCGTCATGCACCTACGGTACGAGTCCGTCGTGTAGATAGGGATTCATGCTCGCCTATCTCTTTCTGTTCGTCGCCATCTTCGCCGAGGTCGGGGCGACCAGTCTGCTCAAGAGCACCGACGGTTTCACCCGTCTGTGGCCGACCCTGGCCTGCCTGGTGGGCTACGCGATTTCGTTTGCGCTGCTGTCGCTTTCGATTTCGCGGGGTATGCAGACCGATGTCGCCTATGCGCTGTGGTCGGCGATCGGCACTGCGGCCATCGTGCTGATCGCGGTGATGTTTCTGGGTTCACCGATCTCGGTGGCGAAGGTGGCGGGCGTCGTGTTGATCGTCGCCGGTGTGATCACGCTGAACGTGTCGGGCGCTCATTGACCCGACGTGGCACCGTGCCTTCCGCAGCTGATCGGCGCATCGCCGAAACTGAACACAGGGCGGTTTTCGGGCCGATCTGCCGCCCACGAATCAGACTCGGCGACGTTGTGGGGGCTCCCGTTCCACCATAACCCGGGACCGGGGGCTTGCGACAAGGCCGGGGTGATGCCGCACAATCGCTGGCCGAGCCATCGACGAGGGGACGCGCATTGCAGGACCGGGAGACGACATACCGAGACGAACTGCGGTCGGAGCAGACCTACGTCGACAGCTTGTATGCACGGCTGGACGACGAACGTGCGCGCGCCAGGGCCAGATACAGTGCCGCGCTGGGAGCCGAGGGCGAGCCCATGGACCGTGATGTCGAGTTGCGCGCGCTGGCCAAGCGGACCAAGCGACTCGACGTCGCCGACGACGGCCTCTGTTTCGGGAGGTTGGACGACGTCTCGGGGAAGCGCTCCTACGTCGGTCGCATCGGCCTGTTCGACGAGAACGACGAATACGAACCGTTGTTGCTCGACTGGCGCGCTCCGGCGGCGCGAGCGTTCTACACCGCCACCGCGGCGAATCCGGAGGGCATGCGGCTGCGTCGTCAGTTCCGCACCCGCGGCCGCCGGGTGGTCGATTACACCGACGAGGTACTCGGCCGGCCCGGATCGCCAACAGTCGACGGTGCGCGCGGAACCTCAAGCGACGCAGCATTACTCGCGGCCATCAACGCACCGCGCGGCGCCGGGATGCGCGACATCGTGGCCACGATCCAAGCCGAGCAGGACGAGATCATCCGACTCGACCACTCCGGCGTCCTGGTCATCGAGGGTGGTCCGGGCACCGGCAAGACGGTGGTGGCACTGCACCGCGTTGCCTACCTGCTGTACACGCAGCGGGAACGGATGGAGCGTCACGGTGTGCTGGTGATCGGGCCCAGCCCGGCCTTCCTGGACCACGTCAGTCAGGTGCTGCCGTCGCTCGGCGAGTCCACGGTGGTGTTCATGACCGCCGGCGACCTGGTGCCCGGTCTGCGGGTGACCGCTGAGGACTCCCCGGACGCCGGGCGCCTGAAGGGCTCGCTACAGATCCTCGACGTGCTCGCCACCGCGATTTCCCAGCGGCAGGGTCTGCCGCAGGAACCGTTGCCGATCAAGCTGTCCGACGTCACGGTGCGCATCGACGCCGAGACGGCGCAGTGGGCCCGGGAGGAGGCGCGTGCAACCAAACTGCCGCACAACGAGGCCCGCGCGGCGTTCACCGATGTGATCACCTGGGTGTTGACCGAGCGGGCGATCGCCAAGATCGGCCGCGGCTGGTTGTCCCGGTCGGACACCGGTGCGTGGGAAGCGTTGCGGGAGGACCTGATCGAGGAACTCGCCGACAGCGCCGCGTTCGCCGCCGCGCTCGACGAGCTCTGGCCGATCCTGACACCCGAAGAACTGTTGGCGTCGTTGCTGGAATCCCCCGACATGCTGCGCGCAGCGGGTGCCGATGCGGCGTTGTTGCGTGATGTCGGCGACGCCTGGACGGTGTCGGACGTGCCGCTGCTCGACGAACTGACCGACCTGTTGGGCATCGACAAGGTGGCTGCCGAGCGCGCTCGACGGGTCGCCGAACAGGAGCAGCGCGAGGAGGCCGCGTACGCCGCCGGGGTACTCGATCTGATGGTCAGCCGCGAGGATCTGATGGACGACGAGGACCAGCTGCTGGCCCAGGACCTGCTTTACGGGGAGGATCTGGCCGAACGGTTCGTCGAACGCGACCTGCGTGAACTGGCCGAACGCGCTGCGGCGGACCGTAATTGGACCTACCGGCACGTCGTGGTCGACGAAGCCCAAGAGTTGTCCGAAATGGATTGGCGGGTGCTGATGCGACGCTGCCCGGCGCGGTCGTTCACCGTGGTCGGCGATCTGGCGCAGCGCCGCTCCGCTGCCGGCGCGACATCGTGGACACAAATGCTGGACCCTTACGTACCCGGCCGGTGGGTGTACCGGTCGCTGTCGATGAACTACCGGACTCCAGCAGAGATCATGACCGTCGCCGCCGCACTGCTCGCACAGTTCGCACCCGACATCGCGCCGCCGGAGTCGGTCCGCTCTTGCGGCATACCACCCTGGTCCAGGCAGGTCAGGGAGGACGAACTAGCTTCTGCCGTCGACGATTTCGTCCGGAGCGAGGCGGACCGCGACGGCACCAGCGTGGTGATCGGTCCGCCCGGCGTGCCGGGCGCGGTGATCCCGTCGGCGTCGAAGGGTCTGGAATTCGACGCCGTTCTCGTGGTGGACCCGCAGCGAATTCTCGCCGAGGGTCCGCGGGGGGCGGCCGAACTCTACGTCGCCCTCACCCGCGCCACTCAGCGTCTGGGGATCGTGCATCAGGACCCGTTGCCGCGGGCCCTGCGCGGGCTGGTCGCAGCAGCGGACGCGTCATAAGACGTGATGTGGCGTTCACGTTTCGGACGGCAATAACCCGCCGGTTGTGCAAACATCGCTGCCAGGCTGACTTTCTGCCCGGCGCCGGGTAGGTGGGTGCGCTGATTTTCTCGAGCGAAGGGACTCGAAATGACCGATCTCGACCGCAGACCCTCCGACGAGGTGCCCGCCGCGCGCTCAGAGTTGATCGAGTACTCGCGCACCGGTATGGGCGCGGCGGCGCTGCAGCGCGCCATCGCCGACCACCTGCGTTATTCGATCGGCCGCCCCGCCGCCGCTCTGCGGCCCGAGCACTACTACCGCGCACTCGCTTTGGCCGTACGCGACCGCATGCAGGACCGTCGGGTGGCTTCCACGCAGGTCTCGCTCGACCTCGGCCGCAAGGTCACCTGTTATCTGTCGGCGGAGTTCCTGATGGGGCCGCAACTGGGTAACAATCTGCTGAATCTGCGCATGGAGCGGGCGGCCAAGTCCGCGCTGTCGGCGATGGGCCAGAACTACGACGAGGTGCTGGCGTGCGAGGAGGAGCCCGGCCTGGGCAACGGCGGCCTGGGCCGCCTGGCCGCCTGCTACCTGGACTCGCTGGCCACCCTCGAGCGTCCGGCGATCGGCTACGGCATCCGCTACGAGTTCGGCATCTTCGACCAGGAGATCCACGACGGCTGGCAGGTGGAGCAGACCGACAACTGGCTGGACAGCGGAAACCCTTGGGAGATAGCCAAACCCGACGTCAACTACCTGGTCAAGTGGGCCGGTCACGTCGAGCACTACACCGACGACACCGGCCGCGACCACGCCCGCTGGGTGCCGGGCCTGCTGCTTAAAGGCGTCGCATACGACACGCCCATCCAGGGCTACGGCGTCAACACCTGCAACGTGCTGACCTTGTGGAGCGCGCGTGCGGTCAAGTCGTTTGCGTTGGATGCCTTCAACACCGGCGATTACTACAAGGCGGTCGAGGACGAAGTCACCTCCGAGACGGTCACCAAGGTGCTGTACCCCAACGACGAGCCGGAGGCCGGCAAACGGCTACGCCTGCTGCAGCAGCACTTCTTCGTGTCCTGCTCGCTGCAACACGTCTTGCACATCATGGACGATCTGGCCGACGTCTCCGTCCGTGAGTTACCGCAACGATTTGCCTTGCAGCTCAACGATACTCACCCGTCGATCGGCGTCGCAGAATTGATGCGGCTACTGATCGACGAGCGCCAACTGGAATGGGAGGAGGCGTGGCAGATCACCGTCGCGACCTTCGCCTACACCAACCACACCCTGTTGCCGGAGGCGCTGGAGACCTGGCCGCTGGAGATCTTCGGCCAGTCGTTGCCCCGCCACCTGGAGATCATCTACGAGATCAACCGCCGGTTCCTCGACGAGGTACGCATCAAGTTCCTCGGCGACGCGGACCGGGTGCGCAGGATGTCGATCATCGGTGAAAATCACGGCAAGCACGTCCGGATGGCCCACCTCGCCACCGTGGGCAGCCACGCCGTCAACGGCGTCGCCGCGCTGCACTCGGAACTACTGAAAGACAGTGTGCTCAAAGACTTCTACGAGATGTGGCCGGAGCGGTTCAGCAACAAGACCAACGGCGTGACACCGCGCCGCTTCCTGGCGCTGGCCAACCCCGGGCTGCGAGAACTGCTGGACCGCACCATCGGCGAGGGCTGGCTCAAGGACCTCGACCAGTTGCGCGGGTTGGAACAGTTCGCCGACAAACCCGCGTTCCGGGAACAGTGGCGGGACATCAAGCGCGCCAACAAGGCTCGTCTCGCCGCGTTCATCCGGTCAGCGACCGGCGTGGAGCTCAACCCGGAGTGGATATTCGACATCCAGGTCAAGCGCATCCACGAGTACAAGCGCCAGCATCTCAACGTCCTGCACATCATCGCGCTCTATTACCGGCTCAAGCAGAACCCTGGACTCGCGATTCCGCCGCGGGCGTTCATCTTCGGCGGCAAGGCGGCTCCGGGATACTTCCTGGCCAAACGGATCATCAAGCTGATCAACGCCGTCGCCGAGACGATCAACAACGACCCGGAGGTCAACAAGTTCCTCAAGGTGGCGTTCATCCCGAACTTCAACGTTCAGAACGCGCACTTGATCTATCCGGCCGCCAATGTGTCCGAGCAGATCTCCACGGCCGGCAAGGAGGCCTCGGGCACCGGGAACATGAAGTTCATGATCAACGGCGCCCTGACCGTCGGCACGCTCGACGGGGCCAACGTCGAGATCCGCGAGGAGGCCGGTGCGGAGAACTTCTTCCTGTTCGGTCTGACCGTGCAGGAGGTCGAGGCGCTCAAGGCCGGCGGCTACCGGCCGGCGGATTACATCGACAGCAACGAAGAACTCAGCGCGGTGCTGGATCTCATCGACAGCGGGATGTTCTCACACGGCGACCCCGAGGTGTTCCGCCCGCTGGTGGACAACCTGCGTTACCACGACTCTTTCCTGGTGTGCGCCGATTTCGCGTCGTACGTGGAGTGCCAGGAGCGTGTCAGCGCGGCCTGGCAGGACCGGGACGCGTGGACGAAGATGTCGATCCTCAATACCGCACGCAGCGGCAAGTTCTCGTCCGACCGCGCGATCGCCGAGTACTGCGACGACATCTGGAAGGTCTGGCCGCTGACGGTGAAGATCTGACGCGGCGCGCCGAAAACCGTTAGCGCAGAAGCACTTCAGCCGATCTCGTGTGTGACGAATACCGACACGTAGCCGATCGGGATGCCGGTCCGGCTGGCGATGCACCTGCGTGCCGCCAATTCCACCGCGGTGCGGTGGGCGGCGTAGGCGACCCCGCCGACCTCCGGTATCCGGATCGTCCATCCGTCTGCTTCACGGATGATCTCGATGTCGAAGCACTGACCGACCGTTACGCAATTCGTACGCGAGGCACGAACCCTGCGCACCGAATGCGGGCGCCGCAGAGTGGGCTGAAGAGGCATGGGTGTGTTCCTGAGTCGATGACGGACCGCGCGCAAGAGTAATCCGATTCGCCGGCAATACCTAATCGAACCGCCCTACCCGGTCTGCGACTCCAATTCGGCGATGCGATCGGCCAGGGCCAGGATGCGCTGGGCGTCGCGCACGTGCAGGCTCTCGATCATCCGGCCGTCGACGGTGATGACGCTCTCACCGGCGGCCTGCGCCTGCTCATAGGCCTCGACGATCTTGTGGGCGTCGGCCACTTCGGCGTCTGAGGGTCCGAAAATCTCGTTGGCGGGACCGACCTGCGACGGGTGGATCAGGGTCTTACCGTCGAATCCCAGCTCGCGGCCCTGCCGCGCCTCGGCCTTGAATCCTTCTTCGTCCTTGATGGCGTTGAACACGCCGTCCAGCACGACTTTTCCGCCGGCACGCGCGCCCAGCACGGCCATGGTCAATGCGGGCAGCACGGGGGTGCGCCCGGCCACATGCAGACCGTGCAGCTCGTTGACCAGGTCGTTGGTGCCGACCACCAGGGCAGTCAGGCGCTCGCTGGCCGAGGCGACCTCCTCCATCCGCAGAAAAGCCCGGGGGGTCTCCACCATCACCCACAGCTGCAAGGATTTCGGTGCACCCAACTCGTCCAGGCGGGCGGCCAAACCTCGGACCTGTTGGCCTGTCTCGACTTTCGGCACCAACACCCCGTCGGCGCCTGACTCGGCAACGGCGACGAAATCGTCGTCGTGCCAGTCGGTCTCGAGGCCGTTGACGCGCACCACGACTTCACGGGGCCGGTACTGCTTGGACGCCACGGCGGTGCAGACCTTGCGCCGTGAGTCGGCTTTCGCGTCGGGCCCGACGGCGTCCTCGAGGTCGAAGATCAGGACGTCGGCCGGAAGCGACTTGCCTTTCTCCAGCGCCCGGGCGTTGTTGCCGGGCAGGTAGAGGGCGGATCGGCGCGGGCGCAGCGTCGGCGCCATGAGTTCAATCGCTTTCTGTCGTCATAGCGGGGGGCATCAGTAGCGTAAGGCAAGCTGTAAGACCACATCCCGCGCGCATGAGGAGTAGGCCGATGACAGTCGTCTTCGTACATGGCAATCCCGAGACCAAGGCGATCTGGGGGCCGCTGGTCGAGGCGCTCGGGCGCGAGGACGTGGTGTTGCTCTCCCCACCGGGGTTCGGCGCACCGCTGCCGGACGATTTCCCGGCGACCTTCCTGGCCTACCGCGACTGGCTGGAAGGAGAGCTGGATCGGATCGGCGAACCGGTCGATCTCGTCGGTCACGACTGGGGCGGCGGCCATGTGCTGAATCTGGTGATGCACCGACCCGAACTGGTACGCAGCTGGGTCAGCGACATCCTCGGTGTGTTCGACGCCGACTACGTCTGGCACGACCTTGCGCAGGTGTGGCAGACACCGGAGGCCGGCGAACAACTCGTCGAGACGATGATGGCCGGAACCGTCGAGGAACGGGCCGCCCAGCTGGCCGGGCTCGGCATCACCCCAGACATCGCCACGGCGCTTGCCCAGGCACAAGGCCCGGAGATGGGTCGGGCCATTCTGTTGCTCTACCGTTCGGCCGCTCAACCGGCGGTAGCCGAGGCCGGACGTGACCTCGAGAATGCGGCAGTGCGTCCCGGACTGTCGATACTGGCGACCGAAGACACCTACGTCGGCTCCGAACAGATCCGCCGGCGCGCCGCGGACCGCGCCGGAGCCCGTACGGAAGTGCTTGCCGGACTTGGACATTGGTGGATGCTGGAGGACCCGGCCCGCGCCGCCGCCGCCCTGAGCGGGTTCTGGGAAGACCTGCGCTGAACTAGCTCGCCGACGGCGTCGACACCGCTCGCTCCGAGGTGCCGTCGCGGCCGCGTGCCGCCACGCCGTAAAGAGGTAACGGGCCGTCGGGTGCGCCGCCGTCCTCGATCGAGGTGGCCCGCGTGCGGCCGACGACTCGCCAGTGTCCGTCCGCGGCGCGCCGCGCGACCTGGTATTCGACCTCGCCGGGACTCTCCGGCGCCGACCAGGAGACCAGCACGCTCCCGTCGGTGCCGCGATGTGCACGGACATCGCGCGGCACGGGCGGGCCGTCCGGCTGGGGCGGCGCCGTTTCAGACGGCGGCGTCACCACCGGCCGTCCCGACCGATCCCGGTGCGGCACAGCAGCGTCGGAGCGAGCCTGCGCCGAGCTCCGCCCGGTGTGCAGCGCGACGACGGCGTATACCGGGATGCCCGGACCGGGCGGCGCACCGCCGTCGGTGATCGAGGTGGCGACCGTCCGCCCGACCGTGCGCCAGATGTCGCCGGGATCGAGCCGGGTGACTTTATAGGTGACGCCGGGGTCCGGCGACGGTACCCAGCTGACCGTGACGTCGCCACCGGCGCTGCGTTGCGCGGCAACGCGGGCGGGACCGCCCAACGGCAACGTGGCCATCGCCGCCAGAGCGCCCGGGTGCGCGGGGCATGCGTCGAGCGCGGCCGCCAGCTGGGCCGTGCGCGATGCCTCCGGTCCTGCGCTTGCGGCATCGACGAGCCGGTCGGCTTCGGCGACGGCGGCGCGGGCGTCGGCCAGTGCCCGCTCGGCGTCGACGGCGCCGCCGGGATCCGGCAGGTCGGCGGCGACCCGGGTCAGGTGCTCGAGGTGGTCGGCCACCTCGGCATACCTGCGCGCCTGCAGCGCCGCCGAGGCCGCCCGCCAGCGCAGACGCGCATCGGCAAGAACGGATTCGATCTCGTCGACCACCGCGGTGATAGAGGGCTGCCGCTCCGGCAACGCGTGTCGTCGGGCCTCCTCGGCCAGGGATTGAGCCTGTACCGGCCGGCCCGACCGCAGTGCTTTGCGCGCGGCACGCAAGGGTGCTGACCAGGGCGGGTCATGCTGCCGGGGGCGCGGTGCCGGCTCGTCACGCCGCGCGGCCGGTGGCGCCGTGTCGACTGGCACGCCGAACTCGGCCGCCAGCGCCGAAAGCACCCGCGAGGCCCGCCCGGCGTCCAAACCCAGGTCGACGGCCTCGGTCACCAGGTGGGCGTGGTCGTCCACGGTCAGCCGGTCCTCGACCAGGACGGCCGCGCGTACCCGGGGACGCAATTTGTCCATCGAGTCCCAAGCCACGCCATCCAGGTATGCCTCGCGCAGCGCGGGATCGGATTCCAGCAGGTCACCGATGTGCACGAGAAGCTCGTCGATGACCGTGCGCAACCGGTCGGAAGGCAGCTCGCGCGCCCGCGCCCGCCACGCGGCTGCCCGGGCGGCGAGTTCGGTGCCGTCGACATCCGGCCCGCATCCCAGCAACGCGAACAGGGTCACCGGCGGCGGGGACTCCCAGATGCGGCCCAGTTCGTCCAGCAGTACGCGGATCTGGCGGCGCCGGTGTTCGGGAACGAGTTCGTGGGTGGGCGTCGCCGCAGTTTCGGGCGCGCCGACGACGCGGTGCCGGCGCAGACGGGCGGCGACTTCGGTTTCGGTCAGGCCCGCGTCGGAGCCCACTTTTTCCAGCTGGCTGAGCTTTTCGTGCGGTATGCCACCATGCCGGGCGACGAGCGCGGACACCGCGGCGTCGAAGAGTTCGTAGCGGGCGGCGTCCTGCCCTTCGCGCTGCTGTCGCACCCGGCCGACCAGCCCGGCCCGGGATTGCGCGTCGAGCAGTACCGCACTGTTGGCGTCGTGCGCGGCCAGCAGCGCGGCGACCAGCACCCGGTACTTGGGGTGGTCGCGCTGGCGCTGCCAGAACGCCCAGACTTCAGCCACGCGTTCGGCGACGTCGGCATTGGTCAGCTGTTCGACGCTCTCCAGCGGGAGGTCGTAGAGCTCGAAGGGGTCTGAGGCCTGCGGGCCGCCGCGCGCCTCGACCGCGGCCAGCACCCGCTTGCGGTAGGCGTTCGATTCGAATGGAGGCAGGCTTGCTGTCACTCAGATCACCGTCCGACGTCCCGCCGCCGCGAACGCTGAACCTGCTGCCGCTCCCGCTCGACCTCCGCCGCTGACATCGTCGCGCCGGTCTCCGCGGTCAACACCAGCGGCATGTCGGCTTCGACGTGGCGGGCCGTCACCTGCAGGACGCCGTCGAAGCCCATCTCGAAGGTGATGCGCACCTCGCTGCCTTCGCCGAAGCCGGGCGGGATGCCTTCGATCATGCCGCCGATCAGCACCTTCGCGTCCTCCGGCCGCGACGACGCCACCTGGCCCTGTTGCTCGACCACGACGAGGCGGATCGCGTCCTGGTCGTCACGGACCGTTCCGAAGCTGCGGTGTACGCGGATCGGCAGCGGGTCGTTGCGCAGCACCAGCCAGGTCGCCTCCAGCGACATGCTCTGGTCGCTGAGCGCCAGAACGCCGAAGCCGCGGGAAACCACGGTGTCCACCCGGATCAGCACCGCCCTGCGGACCTGCGCCAGCGGCAGGTCGTAGGCGTCGGCGACCCGCCCGCACGCGTCGTTGAGGTCACTGGGCCTGGCGTCCTCCGGCAGCGCACCCGGCGCCAACCGGCCGCGGGTGACCAGGTCGTCGGCGACCATGCGTTCCATCTCGAGTTTTTCGCCGTACAGGGCGGCGCCCCGCACCACCGACAGCTCCGGGTCGGACAGTTCCGGTCGCAGCCCGAACTCGGCGCGCAACGCCGCGGCGACGGCGGGCATCCGGGACGAGCCACCGACCAACAGGATGCGGTCGACGGCGTCGGCGCCGCGGCGCCGGGCAGCGGCCAGACAGTCGCGGGTGAGGTCCAGGGTGCGACGCAGCAGGGTCGAGGTCATGTCCTCGAGGTCTTTGCGGGTGACGTCGACGACCGCGCGGGCGCCGTCGTGGGCCACGATGACCTGGGTTGCGTCGCGGTCGGAGAGTTCTTGTTTGGCGCGCTCGGCCGCCAGCACGAGTTCCTGGCTGCCGGCGGAGTCGTCCAGCGGGTCTTCGGCGTTGGGGTTGGCGTCGCAGAACCGCCGGGACAGGTGCAGTGCGAGCCGCTCGTCCCAGTCGGCGCCGCCGAGCTGGTGGTCGCCTTCGACCGCCAGGACGGTGATCCGGCGGTCGGCGAGCTCGATGACGGTCGCGTCGAAGGTGCCCCCGCCCAGGTCGTAGACCAGCACCGTCTCCCGGGGGCCGTCCTTGGTCATGTTGGGCTGGCCGTCCAGGCGCCCGAACCCGTAGGACAGTGCCGCCGCGATGGGCTCGGACAGCACGCCGGCGACGTCGATCCCGGCGTGTGTGCCGGCGAGCACCGTTGCGCGGCGTTCCTCGTCACCGAAGTAGGCGGGCACCGTGATGACGGCTTTGCGCACGGGCTCGCCGGTGGCGTACTCGGCATCGGCGATGAGGCTGCGCAGGATCAGGGCCGAGACAGCCGGCGCGGACCACGCGTTGCCGTGCGCGACGAACCGCCAGTCGGCGTCGCCCATCCTGCGCTTGACCAACGTGCACACGCGCTCGGGGTCGAGGCGGGCCTGGCGACGGGCCCCTTCGCCGACGAGGTACTCGTCGTGGGAGGCGAACAGGACGACCGAGGGCGTGGTGAGATCACCGGTGAAACCGCTCAAGACTTCCGGCGCCCCGTCGCGGCCCGTCCGGGCGATCGCGGAGTTCGTTGTCCCGAGGTCGATCCCGTGAATCGTCACGATCGGAAGCGTAGCGAGGACGTCGTCTCAGTACTATCAATGGCCGTGGCCGAGGATGACGTGCAAGCCGCGATAGTCGAGCGCCTCGACGACCTGGGTCGCGCGGTGCGGCGGCAGTCCGCCAGCATCGACCGCGTCGCCGAGGAAACGCGCCGCCTAGCGAAGGACAGCACCGGGGCGGACGTCCCGCTGTTGGTGGAGCTGTTCGCGTTGTACTCCGATGCAACCGCGTGCGCGGCGACGTCACGTACCAATCGGGAGCGCTCGGCGTTCCACGCCATCGGGGCGGGCCTGGAGCGGCTGATCGTCGGGCGCGGCGGCGAAATCCTGATGCCTGCAGTGGGGGCGGATTTCGATCCCGCGACGATGGATGCGGTCGAGGTCCGGGCGACCGATTCGGCGTCCCAGGACCGGCTGGTCGTCGAGGTTCTCACACCGGGGCTACGGGTCACGGCCGTCGGACGCACGGTACGGCCCGCGCGGGTTGCGGTGTACCGGCAGCGGGCCTAGGTGAGGCCGTTCTGTGCACGAGGGTCCCCAAAATGCCAGAAAATCGGTGCCCGGCCGTACATTTGCGGACACTCGTGGGACCGAGACCGCGGTTCCGCGGCTTTGGGTGTGAAGCGGTGGGATCCCGCCCAGGCATCCCGCGCAAAGTCCAGGATTCACAATGAAAGTCCAGCGTTGAAGCTCAACGGTCACTTACGGCCGGGGGTCCAATCCATGCCCCACCCGTAGGTGCGGTCCAACAACGACTGGCCGCCACGGATGTAGCGGACCTCGCGGTTGACGGTGATATCGCCGTTGTTGTTGGTCAGCATCGCGATGGCGCACATCCGCGAGCCCGGGTCGTGCTCGTCGAGTCGCACCTCGATCTGCGGCCCGGCCTGCGGAAAGACCGTCACCACCGCGTTGGCGGCGGCCCAGTTCGGGGTGCCTTCGTAGATGTAGGCGAAGATGAGGATTCGGCGGATGTGGCTGGCCTGCGACAGGTCGATGAACAGGTCCTCACCGCCCTGGCTGGCGCCGGAGCGGTCGTCACCGGACAGCCAGATGATCTTCCGGCCACCCGAGAGCGGGCTCACCTCGAACTGGTTGCCGAGCGCCTGCACCACACCTTTGTCGCCGTCGACGAACTCGAACAGGCAGCCCAGGTCCAGGTCGACGTCTCCCCCGCTTGCCGCCAGGCGCTTGAAAAACCCACCGCCACTTTGCCTTTGGGTCCAGTTCAGGTTGGCCCGGATGACGCCGGACGCGCCGCCGCCCTTGCTCAACGAGACCGTCGGCGCCTGCTTGGTGAGGGTCACTTTGGACAGACTGACGCCGGGTTGACTCGGCGGTGCCTGCTGGTAGGGCGGGTGTTGCGGTGGCGGCGGCGGGGGTGGCGGGTACGACGACGGCGGCGGCGGAGGCGGCGGGTACGACGACGGCGGCGGCGGGTACGACGACGGCGGCGCCGGAGGCGGCGGGTACGACGGCGGCGGTGGCGGCGGCTGGTAAGGCGGTGGCGGCGGCTGGTAAGGCGGTGGCGGCGATTGATACGGCTGTGGCGACTGATAGGGCTGCGGCGGAGGTGGGGGTGGCGGCGAGGATGGCGGCGGTTGTTTCTTCGGCTTGTTGTAGTCAATGGCCATGCCGGATGATCCCTCCACTGTCGACCGTGCACGTCGCGTAGGGGTCGCCGGTAGCAAGCCCCCTCCCCGAGGCTATAGCGAGCCGGTGCAGCCGACCACCACTCGAGTCGAAAAATCCCATGTCGACGGGACCTGACTCGTTCCGGCGACGTGTTCAGTGCGCCCGGCAGCGATTCCGCATCGTCGCGACGGATGAGGGTCTGGACATCGGTGACTTCTTCGATCGACGCCCACCCGTTGATCCGGCCGATCCCACTTTGCTTGACGCCACCGAACGGCGTGGTGTGATCCGATGCCCCGGCGCGATGCACGTTGACGAATACCGTTCCCGCATCGATCTTTCGGGCCACCTCGAATGCGTGGTCGTCATCCCGGGCCCACACCGAGGCCGCCAGACCGAACTCGGAGTCATTGGCCATCCGGATCGCCTCGTCTTCGGAATCGAACGCGACGACGGGTAGCGCCGGCCCGAACTGCTCCGCGGCGACCAGCCCGCTGTCGTGCGCGATGTCAGTCACCAAGTGGGGCAACAGGAAATGACCCCCGTCCCAGGTCGCGGGGTCGACTTTGCGGCCCAGCCGACGAACGGTCGCACCTGAGCAAGTCGCGGCCTCGATCAGACCCTGCACTCTGCTGCGGGCGGCCCGGGTGATCAAAGGCCCGATCGTGCTTTGCGGATCGAGCCCGTCCCCGACGGCGATCTCGTTTACTGCGTCGGCCAGCGCATCGACCAGAGCGGCATAGTGACTGCGGTGCACGTAAATTCGTTTGATTGCAAAGCAAATCTGTCCTGAGCAGGTGAACGCCGAGTGACGCAACGCTTTCACCAGTTCGTCGTCGACCACCGCCGACGCCAGGACGAGGGCGGGATCGTTGCCGCCGAGTTCCAACCCGACGCCGGTGATGTTCTGCGCCGCCGAACGCATGACCTCGCGACCGCTGGTGATGCCGCCGGTGAACAGGATTCGACGGACCAGCGGATCGGCGGCCAGTGCGCCGCCGGTCTGGACTCCGTCGCCCGGCACCACATTGAGCACACCCGTCGGCAGGGCGGCCGCAACCGCCGCGACAATCTTGGTCAAGGCCAGCGGCGCCAACTCCGGGGGTTTCACCACCACCGTGTTTCCCGCCGCCAATGCCGCCGCAATCCCGTTGAAGGCCAACAACACCGGATAGTTCCACGGGACGATGACGCCCACGACGCCCACCGGTCGTCGCCGGACGACGAACCGGCCGCGCTCGTCGTCGGTGACGTCTTCGGCGACGACCCGATCGATCAATTTCGAACATTCGTGTAACAGGTAGGGCGCACCCGCGAGGTCGATGACGGACTCCCACAACACCTTGCCCTGCTCGCGGGTCAGCAAAGTCGTAAGCGATTCGAAGTCAACCGTGGCAGCCACGGCGGCCGCTCTCATCAAGCGCTTTCGCTCCCGCGGCGCGCTTGCCGCCCACTCTGCTGCCGCAGCGTGCGCCGACCGCACGGCACGATCTACGACAGCGGCATCACTGTGTCCGGCAAGACCCACGATCTGGTCGGAATGAGCCGGGTTGTAGACGGGGCGCCGATCGGTCTGCACTGCTTCGCCACCGATGAAAGCGTCGGCCACTTCCGCCATGCCACGAACATACCAAGAGGTATGGTTGGCCGATGGGCAGCGGCTTGGTCGACGTACATCACCATGTGGTCCCGGACTGCTACCGCGCTGCGATCGACGCCGTCACCGACGGCACCGTCGGCGGCATACCGCAACCGGCGTGGTCCGAACAAGGGATGCTCGACCGCATCGACAGCCTCCGCCTGGGTCGCGCGATCGTGTCGATCTCGGCCCCCGCGCTTGACCCGATTCCCGACGGTGAACGTCACGCGCTGGCCCGTCAATGCAACGACACCATCGCCGATCTCGCGGCGCGCAATCCTGATGTGGTTGGCGGCTTCGCGGTCCTGCCGATGCCCGATGTGACGGCGTCGGTGAAGGAAGTTCGGCGCGCCCTGGACGAGCTGAAGCTGAACGGCGTTGCGGTGCTGACCAATTACGGCGGCCGCTATCTCGGCGACCCGTCGTTCGCGCCGGTGCTGGAGGAACTCGACCGGTACGGCGCGGTAGTGCATGTGCATCCGAATCTGCCGCCACCGATGACGGGTGCCCAATTGTTCTTGCCCGCACCGGTATTGGAGTTCACCTTCGACACCACGCGGATGGTCGCCGAAATGATCCTCGCCGAATCGCTGCAACGCTATCCACGAATGAAGCTGGTGTTGTCGCATCTGGGCGGCACGCTGCCGTGGGTGGCCTGGCGGCTGTCCATGCTCGACGAGTTTCCGTCGGCCGGCGGGGGTCGCCGAGAGCAGGTACGGGATCAGTTGCGGCGGTGCTATTACGACATCGCGTTGTCCGCCGACCCTGCCGCCCTGCGTCTGGCCGCCGATGTCATCGGGTCCAACCGGCTGCTGTATGGCAGTGATTTCCCTTTCGCGCCAGCGGGTTTCATCGACCGGAATCGGGAGAATTGCCGCGGGCCGTTAGGGTCGGCAACCAACGACAATGCGGCGCGCTTGTTCGAATCCTGACCTCGGCAGTGCGCGCTGATCGCTGCCCGCGCTTAAGGTCTTGACTGTGCCCTCACCGATCTACATATCTCTTGCGACCGCACTGCTGGCGTTGACGGCGGCAGGGTGCGGCCACAGCGAGCAACCGGCCACGACGACAAGCTCGAGCGCGGCAACCACGCCGTCGAACAGACCCGCCGAACCACAAGTGCTCGACCTCTACGTCGCCGATCAGACACAGCCCTGCCGCGTCGGCCCCAAACCGCGAGACTGCCTGCAACTGCGCTGGGATCCGAACAAACCGTGGGAACTCAGCTGGAACGACACGTCCTCGATTGCGGGCTTTCAGTACCGACCGGGCTATATCTATCACTTACGTGTCGAGAAGACGCCGTTGCCGTACCCTCCCCCGGATGCGCCGCAATACAAGTTGCGGCTCGTCGAAGTCGTTGAGCAGAAACCGGTTGATTAGGACTACCGGACGGCCAACTCGAGTCGGCTCAAGCGGCGAACGAGGATGCTGGGCAACCATTCTCCGACGTCGACCGCGTCGATCCACGTGGTGCGTTCCAGCAGCATCCGAAAGACGATCTGGGCCTCCAACCGTGCCAGTGCGGCGCCGATGCAGAAGTGCACGCCCTTGCCGAACGACACATGGCCTCTCGCGGAGGTGCGGTCGAGTCGGAACTCGTCGGGCGCCTCGAAGTGTCCCGGATCGCGATTAGCGGCGCCCCACATCAGCAATAGATGCGCGTTGGCCGGCACCGCCACCCCGCCCAGGGTCGTGTCGCGCCACACGTGGCGGTAATGGCCGCGGAACGGTGGCTCGTATCGGAGGGCCTCTTCGATGAACGCATTGAGCAGTTCGGGCGAATCCCGCAACCGCCGTTGGATGTCCGGGCGTTCGGCGAGGATCCAGGCCGCGCTACCCAGCAGCGATGCCGTCGATTCACCCGCAGCGCTGAAAAGTGTCAGCATGATGCCCATCGCGACAGTCTGATCGACTTCTCCTGACGCGAAACGGGAGGCCAGGTCCGAGATCAGGCCGGATTCAGCTGAGTGAGTTGCCTTTTCGAAATGCTCCATGACGTAGCTCGACAGCTCGAATGCGGCACGACCCGCAGCCTCAAGTTGAGCCTGGGTGACCACGCCGTCGAGCAGGGTGGTGGTCGCGAAGCCGAGCCGGATGAGCCTGTCGACGTCGGTCTCGGGCAGCCCGAGCAACTTGGCGACCACCATCATCGGCAGACGATTGGCCAGCGCACCCATCCACTCGATGCGGCCGCTGTGCAGGTTCTCCGTCCAGAGCCGTTCGGCGACTTGCCCGGCGAATTCTTCGATGACCCGGACACGCTTGGCAGACAGGTGTGGCAGGAGGATTTTGCGGTGCACGGCGTGGATCGGATCGTCGGCGGTGGCCAGTGCGTGGCTGGGGCTGCCTGCCTCCATCATCTCGAACGGGACAACGGTTCCGTCCTCGCGGTAGACCATGGTCGCACTCAAATTCGACGAAAAGTCGTCGACCCGATTGACCGCGTCGATCACCGCATCCCAGCCGCAGACCGCGTAAAACACCGAATCGCCGATGCGGTGCACGGGGGCCTCCGCACGCATGCGCTCGTAGAGCGGATATGGATCCTGCAATGCGGCGGTGCCGAAGAAGTTTGCCGGGTCATCCAATACCGCCACCCAATCAGGTTGAGCGCGTTGTCCAGTCACGTCAACGGTTGCGGACGAAGTTGATAACCTGCCATACACTTCGGAGCCTTCCCCGAAATCGGTTGCACGGCTTGACCTGCGCACCGACATGAGAAATGGTGGTCAATCTGTCTCAGCGTGCGAAACAACTTGCAACCGGGGTCAGGCAGGGTAGAACATCGACCTATGTCGTCCTCTGACTGGCTGGTGGGACGAGATCGTCACAGCGAGGCTGCGGATCGGATCTACGCGGCGGCCGTCGAGCTGATTTCCGACGTGGGCTACGAAGGCTTCTCCATCGAGGCATTGGCCGCCAGGGTCCATTGCTCACCCGCCACGATTTATCGACATGCCGGCGGCAAAGCAACGATTCGCGACGCGGTCGTCAAGATCCAGGCAACGCAAATCATCGACGATCTCAGGGAAAGCATCAAAGGCCTCCGCGGTTCCGAGCGAGTCCTGACCGCGACCCTCGTCGCGCTCCAGCATGTGCAGTCGCACCCGTTGACGCAACTCTTCCGGTCAGTGGACATGAACTCGAGCAGCGACTGGCTCACCGATTCGCCCGCCGTCCGAGAGTTCGCTGCGGAGATGTTGGGCGACGAAGTTCGGGACCCACTGGCCGAGCAGTGGCTCATCCGCGTGTTTTTGGCCCTCTGGGTTTGGCCGCTGAAAGACTCCAAAGCCGAATCAGATTTGTTGAGGCGGTTTTTCGCCACGTCGTTCAGCTCTAACGTTGCGGAACGTCACAGCCATCCGGGCCGCGGTACATCCTGCTGAAACCTGTATGGCCAGGTCGCGATTACCTGGAGCGCAGTTCGTAGTCTTGCGGGTTCACCCGGTTCGTCCACCGCCAATAGTCGAAGATGCGGAAACCGTAGAGAGTGGGCAGGCCACCCGCGGCGTTCTTGTAGTAGCTGCTGGTCACCGCCGGATGGCTGTACACCATCTCCTTCAACCGCGCCTGCGCGCGCCGGTTGTAGTCGTCGCAGACGTCTTTTCGGACCGTCGCCGAACCCTGACCGCCGGCGATCACCATGTCGATACACCCCATGACGTAACGCATTTGGCACTCGGAGTTGTAGATGATGCTGGCACCGTTGACGGCGTTGGTGCCGGGTCCGTACATGCAGAAGAAATTCGGGAAACCCGGCACGGTGACCCCGAGGTAGGCGTAGGCGGAGTCGCCCCACACCGAATTGAGTTCGATCCCGTCGAGGCCGCGGACGTTGATGGGGCCGAGCTGGTGGTTGACGTCGAATCCGGTAGCCCAGACCAGCACATCGGCCGGACGGTGCCTGCCATCGACCGTCCTCACCCCGTCGGCGGTGATTTCGGCGATGGGATCGGTGACGAGTTCGACATCGTCGCGCTGCAGCGTCGTGAGCCAGGTTCCGTTGTCCTGCAACGTCCGCTTGCCCATCGGGGGATACTTCGGCGTCACTTTCTCGAGTAGCTCTTCGTCCTTGCAGAAGACCCGCATCCACGCGATGAACATCTCCCGAATCGCGTGGTTCGATGCGTTGCAGGACAACCCGTCGTTGTTCCACTGCGGGTCGATCATCACTTGCTCGTCGAGCGCGTCCGCAATGGGCCACCACGACACGAACCGCAACCATCTCCCGTAATAGGGCAGATGACGGATCACCCACCTGGCACCGTCGGGGATGGCGTCGTGATACAGCGGATTGGGTGCCATCCACTGTGGGGTGCGCTGGTAGACGTCCACCTGTTCGGTCCTGTCCGCGATCGCGGGCACGAGCTGGAATCCGCTGGCGCCGGCGCCGATCACCGCCACCCGCTTGCCCGTCAATTCGACGTCGTCACGCCAGTCTGCGGTGTGGAATGACGGGCCACGAAAGTCGTTGGCGCCTTTGATGTCCGGGATGACGGGGTTGCTGAACTGGCCGACGGCACAGATCAGGGCCCGGGAGGTCAGCGTCTCGGTGCCACCCTCGGCGGACCGGATGGTTACTTGCCACGTCGCCGTCGCGTCGTCCCAGACCGCGCTGGTCACGGCGGTGTTGAAACGCACGTGCGGCTCGATGCCGTGCCGGGCAGCGACGTCTTGCAGGTATTGCAGGATCTCGGGCTGCTCGGAGTAGTAGTGCGTCCAGTGGTCCGTCGGCTCGAACGAGTAGGCGTAGTACTGGTTGGCGATGTCGACGCGGCACCCGGGATACCGGTTCGCCAGCCATGTTCCGCCGACCGCAGATTGCTTTTCCACGATCGTGAACGGCAGGCCCGCCGCTTTGAGTTTGATGCCGGCCAGCAGGCCGGCTTCGCCGCATCCGATGACCACGACGGGGAACTCGGCGCGCTGTTCCTCACTCGAGGCCAGCACCGGGCCGCACTGATCGGCGTCGCTGAACCGCAGGTCCGCCGCGACGTAGTCGACGAATTGTTCGGTGACCGTGCCGGCGGACATCACGTCGAGCATCACCCGCATTTGTTCGTCGTTCGGGACGAACGGCGGCGGGCAGCCGCGGTCGCGGTACAAGCGGATCACATCCAAGGCACGCTCGCGCACGATCTGTTTGTCGGGTTCGCTCATCCCGCCTTGCAGATCCATCGCGATGAGCATGAACGGCCGTGGCAGCTCGTCGAGCAGTCCGAGGTCACCGGTCATGTGCACCATCGACATCAACAATGCGGGCACACTGGCTTCCGCGACGGCGGCACGGATCACGTCGTCGGAATCATCGAACGGCAGACCGAGTAGCGGATCGGCGTCACGGGTGGTCGCGCTTCGAGCGCCTACGGTCGAGCGACTCATCCACTCACCATACAATCGCTCTTGGACGTATGGTCAAGATCGGCGTTGCCAAATCCGCGAGCAGATAGCGCGTCGCGACGCCAACTGCGGGCATGCATGCCTATCCTCGGCGCATGGCTGACACCGAGGATCGCGGTCCCCTCTTCGACGGTGTCCGGATCGGTCGCCCGGCGACCGGCGCGCTCCGGGATGCCGGCTTCCGCACCATCGGCTCCCTGCCAACAAATCTCGACGATCTGCTCGCCCTCCACGGCGTCGGCCCCAAGGCCGTGCGGCTACTCCGCGAGGCACGGGCGGACTGAGCGGATGGACGACGACGTGGTGGTCATCCACACCGACGGTGGGTGCCGACCCAATCCCGGGCCCGGCGGCTGGGGAGCGGTGCTGCGCCAACGTCAGCACGTCCGCGAGATGTGCGGCGGCGAGTCTCACAAGACCAGCAACAACCGGATGGAACTGATGGCGCCGATCATGGCGCTGGAGGCACTGACCCGGGCCGTGACAGTGCATCTCTACACCGACAGCACCTACGTCCGGAACGGCATCACCAAATGGGTTCTGGGGTGGGAGCGCAACGGCTGGCAGACGGCCGCGAAGCAACCGGTGAAGAACGTCGACCTCTGGCAACGGCTGCAAGCGGCCTGTGCACGGCACCGGGTCGAGTGGTTCTGGGTGAAGGGGCACGCCGGCGTCGCCGACAATGAGCTCGCCGACCGACTGGCGACCAGAGGTATGCGCGAGGCGATCTCCGCCACCCGCGACGGGTTGTGAACCGCGCAGACCGATTTGATATCGGTTAGCTCACGACACGTTTTAGCAATGGTCACATTGTTAACATCGCGCGATGCCCGACTTGTCGGTCAATTCAGACCTTCGGCGATCGCGCCCTATCGCCCGGCGTGACGTATTGCGTTGCGCCCTAGCCTTGTCCGCACTGCCGGGGTTGTATGCGGCAGGTGCCGCCGTCCCCGCGGCAGCCGCCGCCCCGCCCAAACTGATCGACTTCGCCATGCACCAGATTCCGGCGGAGCAGATCCGGGCGGCCGGCTATGCCGGGGTCATCAATTACGTCTCGCTATCGCGCCCCGGCTCGTCTTTCGGCGCCAAGCCGATCACCCGGCCCTACGCCGAGCAGCTGGCCGCAGCCGGACTGATGATCGTCAGCAACTACCAGTACGGCAAGCCGGGCGGGTCGGCACCATCGGACTTCAAGCGCGGGTTCGCCGGCGGTGTCGACGACGCCCGCACCGCCTGGAAGCTGCACACCGCGGCCGGTGGCGCGCAGAGTGCCCCGATCTTCTTCACCATCGACGAGGACATCAACCGCGACACCTGGAACACCGTGGCGCTGAAGTGGTTTCGCGGAATCAATTCGGTGCTCGGCGTGCAGCGCACCGGCGTCTACGGCGGTATCGATGTGTGCCAATGGGCCGCCGCCGACGGCGTGATCGGTGCTTCGCGTACCCCCGGTCACCGGTGGGCCTGGCAGACCAAGGCCTGGTCCGGCAGCAAAATCGACCCCGCTGCGGTTCTCTACCAGCGGGTGGTCAGTACGGCGTCGAATCCAGGCCCGAAGGTCGGGGGTCAAGAAGTCGACGTCAACGATGTCCTTGCCCAGGATTACGGGCAGTGGAGCCTGCATCCCTGAACCCGCGGCACCGGCGCTTTGTCCGTCCGTGCTGTGGTAAACATCGGCCGTGCTGCTGATCACGGGTCCCTCGGGCAATGTGGGCGAGCAGTTGGTGGAAGTGCTGCGCGCCAACCCACCGGCGAGCGGTTGGCGCGTCGTCGGCCGCCATCCCGACCTACTCCGCGACCGGGTCGGAGACCAGGCGCAGGTGCTGAAATTCGATTTCTTCGACCGGTCCACCTGGTCTGCCGCGTTGGACGGGATCGAAGTGCTGTTTCTGCTCTTTCCGTTGCCGGGCAATCGTGCGGCGCGGCATGCGGTGATTCCGTTCGTGAATGCGGCTCAGCAGGTGGGATGTCGCCATGTGGTGTACGTGTCGGTATTCGGTGCTGACCGGGCCCGGTTCATCCCGCACTACAAGGTCGAGGCGGCGCTGCGTACCAGTTCCATGAGTTGGTCGCTCTTGCGGTGCAGCTTTTTCATGCAGAACCTGCACCGGGCTATCTCCACGCACGGCACCGACATTGTCGAGCGCCGCGAATTGTTCATTCCGGCCGGACACGGTCTCACCAGCTTCATCGATGCGCGCGATGCGGCCGAGGTTGCCGCTATGGCATTGCTGCAACCGGACAATCATCGCAACGCCGTCTATCACCTCACCGGGCCGGCCGCGCTGACCATGGACGAGGTCGCTGTCGCGTTGTCCGCGGCGCTGGGATATCCGGTGCGCTACACCAATCCGAGTCTGGTGCGCTTTGCCGCACGGCTGCACCGTCGCGGGGTCGGCTGGGACACAATCGGATTCATGTCCGCGGTCTACACCTTGACGAAACTCGGGCGCAATCAGCCGCTCACTGACGAGGTGCAGCAGTTGTTGAACCGTCCGCCGCACACCCTCGAGCGGTTCTTGCGCGACAACGCCTGGCGCTGGCGCGAGCAAGCCTGGACGTGAACCGGTCGACCTCGAAAAATGTTGTCAGACAACCGGATAACTTACGGGGCCAACGTGATGATACCTGGTTCCATGGGCGGTAAAGGCGCCCCTCCGCCGGTACCACCGCCAGTGCCCCCCGCTCCCCCGCCGCCCCCGGGCGGGGGACCGACCACAGGAGGTGCCACCCTGGTCGGCGGAGGTGGGGCCACTGCCTGCGGCGGCATCAGATTCTGGGCGTCCCCTCCCGGCGCTGGCGGAGTCGGGTTCTCCGGGTTTGTCTCTTTCATCGACGAAGCGAGCGCCACCCGGAGTTTGGGCGTGTTCCATCCCGCAGGATTGATGAAAGCTACCCGTCCCCGCTCGTTCGGACAGTAAGCCTCGACTGCGGCAGCCAGGAATCGAGATTCGGTACGCGCGAGTCGGCCAGGATCGGCACCGGGGGTGATGGCATTTGCATTGTCCACCAATGCATCTACCAAGGTGTCCGCCGGCACCCCGGCACCGAGTTTGCCGCAGATCTCATGCGCTGTGGCGATCAGGCTCGGCACGCCCGAAAGGGCAGCGACACCTTTCTCGTCGAGCAGTGCCAGGAAGTGGTCGTCTTGGCTCGGGTCGGCCGATGCTGGACCAGCACCCACGATTGCGGCACCGGTGAGCGCAAGAATCGCGGCTAACAGGGATCCGGCAGAAGCGGTGACACGAATGGACATGGCAGGGCTCCGTTCTGCTAGGCCCCCCGACGGGATGTCGATATCGCGGCCGTCGGGTCCCCCGGGGCACCGGGAGTTAGCCGGAAGTTTACCTGAAGTTAACCCTTAAAATCAGCCTGCACGAAAATGTCGCGGGTGGTTTTGGTGGAGCGAATCGGTCAAATAGCATTAGATGAATCAGTCGAATCGCATAACTTTGGCCGCACAGCATCCCCATTGTCGAGGGCTGGAGCTTGGCTGGTCAGCTACAGGCCAATAGATCCTGTCACCGGGGCTGGCCTCGCAGACTGCCGGAATGGCGTTCACTACTCGGGTGTCGGTGGCGAACTCGAGTTGAACCGGAGGGTTGCCTTCGCCGGCAATCCGTGGGTGAGTCGTCGAGTCGGACTGCCGGCGCTGTCTCTGGTGGCCAGCCTTGAGAACCCTACGCCGCGGAGATCGCGGCCAAGAATCGGATACTGATGTTCGGCCAAAGCTCGTCGTCCGCGAGCGGTTCGGCGCTGTGCTGCACTCATATCTCACAGTCGCTACCGGATCGACAGAACCCTCGAAGGTGAACGGTGTTGAGCACCCAGCACCGTCACGCCCGACATCGAGGGCTCCGTCTTCACCTACCCGGAAAGGAATGCCCGACCGGCAACCCGTTAGCCCGAACCGAATTGAGGTCGGTTTCGCGCCCAAAAATCCATCGGGACTGCGCCACAGGAGATTTGGTCGCTCGGACCACGTACAACGGCGTTAGCGGTGCAGTCGACCGTGTGGTTGGGCTGATCGCCCGCGCACTACCCGCAGTAAACCCAGCAGCAGGACTGCGCCAAAGATTGCAGTGAATAGCGTGAACCACCATCCGCCGCTGGCGGTGTCAACCACGAAGCTGAGCAAGAAGCCGCCAAGGAGTGCCCCTACGACGCCGATGACGATATCGAGTAACAGGCCTTCTCTGGTCTTCATGATGAGGCTGGCGATCCAGCCTGCAAGTGCACCGATAATTATGTACCCGATCCAGCCAACGCTGGTCAGGGTGCTTGAGCGAGCCAGAAATTCCTCAGCAAACGTACTAGTCATTTGCGTACTCCCTTTTGATGACGGTCTCGGTTAGTCTCGATCCGCGAGTGGACGCGTGATCCACTGCGCGACAACAGATTTGAATGAAGATCAGTGGATGTATGGTGGCGTCGGCCCGTACGGCGTTAACTTCATGCAACACCTCCCTCGGGATGTCCGACTACACCCCTAGGGGTGTATTTGAACACCGTCACGCCCCGAACCCAACGCACCCGTTCAGCTATAGCGGCGGCGGCATCGTAGGCACCCACCACGCCAACGGTTCAGAGTCCGGGCATCCGGCACGAAGCCGTTCACGTGAGCACATGGTGCTGTTAACACGGAGCGCGTCGGCGCAGAGGCTTTCCGTCCGGACACAATGGGTGGGGTCCGCTGATGTCGCAGGAGTAGCTGGTGCGCGTCATTACCGCGAATTATGGCGCTGGCGGCTGTCCAAGACCGTTGAGTGCGGTGGCAACACGGCTGAGACCGGTCGCGTTGTCGGCGTCGATGTCCATGCCGTGAGTGTTGTCGGCGTTGTACATGGCTTGCGCGGACGAAACTATGGCGTTGCCCGTTCCGGCCAATCTGGTGATCACGGAGTCCATTTCGCGCTTGAGTCCGTCCGCCAAGACCACTAACTTCGGCCCTGTGACGAAGCCAGGGTTCCCGCTTGCCGCAGGTTGCGCCGAGTCAAATAGCGGGACGAGTGCGGCGCGCGCGGAAGCTGCCTCGGTCTCGATGGTGCTTCCAGCGTTCTTGACTTCGGCGGGCGCGATTTGAACCAAGTCACCGGTCATTTGCGAATCTTCCCGGGATCAACCGACCAGCCATTGGCACGGCAAGGTCTCCCCGTTCGGGTGCGATGAATCCTTCACGAAGATGAGCAGCAGGACAAGCCATAGTTCCAATATCAAGACGACTGCGATGATCACTGCGGCACTGACTTTGGTCCACCATCGGTGACGGCTGAAAAGTACAAGTATTAGGCCGACGAGTAGGAAACCCATCGCGATGGCAACGAGGGCGAAGCCTGCCTCCCCAAGCATGTCCGTGTCGGGGTGCGGCGGCAGCGGCGGCATGCAATCCCGTCGCAAAACCTCTCGTTCCCACACGTGATTGCGCCACCAGCCAATACCTAGCGGCACCGCCGCGACGCTGAGCAAGATCGCAAAGACGGCAAACCACCATCGAGATTTCCGAACCCATAGCGTGCCGACGGCGGTTGTCACCGGGTCCCCTGCGGACGAACTATCGTCACACTCTGGTTCCCTTTCATCCTGTAGCCGCAACGGCATCCGGTCTTGAAGACTGTAATCAATCGCGCCGGGCGTATGCTGGGTGTAGCTCGCTCGACCAGTACGACACCTTGCTGGGCCGGGAAACCTCATGAGTAGTGCACGGCGCAACGTCACCGAGCAAGCCGCGGTCGCGGCCATCGAGCAGGGTTGCCGCATGCTGCGACTGCCCACGATGCGTGACCGCGTCGCCGAGATCGCCGCAGCCGCCGAACGCGAGCAGCAGTCCTATCTGGGATTCTTATCGGAGTTGGTGATCGCCGAGTGCGACGACCGGGATCGGCGCCGGGCCGCCCGTCGCGTGCACGACGCAAGCTTTCCCCGCCCAAAAAGGCTCGAGGATTTCAACTTTGAGGTCAACCTGGCGATCAACCCCGCGCTCATCGGCGCCTTGCGCACCTGCGCATCGGTCAGGGCCGGTGAACCACTGTGCTTGATCGGGGACTCCGGAACCGGCAAGAGTCATCTGCTGATCGGCCTGGGGACCCTAGCCGCCGAATCCGGCTACCGGGTCCGCTACACCCTGGCCAGCAAGCTGGTCAACGAACTCATCGAAGCCGCCGACGACGCCCAGCTGAGCAAGCTGATCAACCGCTACGGCCAGGTCGATCTGCTGCTGATCGATGAACTGGGCTACCTGCAGCTGGATCGCCGTGGTGCGGAGTTGTTGTTCCAGGTGCTCACCGAACGCGAAGAACGCTCCGCGGTGGCGATCGCCTCCAACGAACCGTTCTCGGCCTGGACCAAGACATTCACCGACCCGCGGTTGTGTGCGGCGATCGTCGACCGGTTGACCTTCGCCGGACAGATCATCGAGACCGGCACCACCTCCTACCGGCTGGCCCATGCCCGCACACGACACAGCACCGCGGCCGAACTGGCCGGCAGCTGACCCACGCCACCACCACCTCGTGACCGCTACAGTGACCAAGTCATGTTGGTCGCCGATCTGCAGCACTTCCTCGACGTTGGACCCGACACCCCGGGGCCGGCCCGCAAGCTCGCCGAGCACCTGAGCGCCATCGTCGCCGCCGCATCAGCCGGAGACGCCCATACCCGATGGGAAACCGCCCTGCCGTGCCGGCGCCGGCCGGTCCACCGCGCCTGCCCTGGCCGCATCGTGGTGAGCTGGACCCAACCCGAGCACCCCATCAACTGGTGCTGCAGTCACTGCGATGACGCCGGCACCATCAGCAACTGGGCAACCTCGATCTACGACCTACGTCGCCAGCAGCTGACCGCGGCAGAGCCCGTCCGAGACGTTGTTGTCGATACTGACACCGCCGCAGCGCTGCGCACTCTGCCGTTCCTCGACCATGACTGCCACCGAGCAGTTTTCGCGATCCGCGCCCGCGGCAATGAACTTCACCTCGCGGTCACCGACACCGAACTCGACGACCTGATCGACTCGCTGGCCGCCGCAGCCAACCACGAACCCAGCCGGCGCCGCCAACGACAACTCGACACCGCCTACGACCACCTCACCACCGCCGCCGGCCAACCCCGCTGGTGACCAGCCGTGACTGTTCCTGAACTCGACGTCGCACGCGTGCAACGCTGGTGCGCGGCAAGAGTTCCCGAAGAGGCACGCCACGAAGTGCGCGTCGAATGCGACGTCACATCCAGGCATCTGACCATCACCGAGCACCGCCCACCTGGCGTGAAGACTTCGGCCCAGACTGGATTAGCTTCCCGATCGCCGGACTGCGCTACACCGCCACCACCGAAACCTGGACTCTCTACTGGCGCGACCGCCACCAGCGATTCCACCGCTACGACCTACTCAACCCCTGAGCCCACATCGCCGACCTGCTCACCGAAATCGACAAAGACCCCACCGGCATCTTCTGGGGCTGAACCACCCGGACCGGGCCGGGGCCAAATCCGACCGTCATACCGGGGCCAGTACAAGTTGACATTGTCATCCTTCTCACTTGCGTTGCCTACGAACCCTTCCCGGGCGGATTCAGACGTTGCAGCGTCCTGCTTGTTTCCAATCGAAACCGAAAAGGTCATCCACGCAGCTATGACAAAGCACAGGAAGGCATAGGCGAGATTCCCAGCCGGCGTGCCAGACGCCGACTTTCCGCCGGACCCGCCGAGATAGTCGGGCAGAGCATTGACCCACAGCAGTCCAAGGACAATCAAGAATGCCCCGCCGAATACGCGGACGAGCAGTCGCGCGGACGCTCGCGGCGACCCACCGGTGCGTTGAGCGGCGCGGTGCGCGAACGACCTTCGGTCATGTCGCCTCCGAACTCGGCTCAGTAGCACGAGCATTCACCGATACTTTTCGCGCACCGTGGCGCTACTACGCGCCGCGGCAGCTGTTGGCATGCGTCATTTCGTGAGAAAACTCAGCCAGCGTCTCACCGTCTTTGACGACCCGACCGAGGCGTATCGAGGGCGTCGTCCCACCGCGGACGCCTGACGAACTTCGGGGTTACCTTCGCCGGCGGCTGGGCCCTGCAATTCGGGAATGGGCCCCATTCCCCGGGCTTGGCATCGATGACACGGGAACTCCCCTAATCAACCAGCAGTAGACCGTTCTAATGGCAATGCGTCCGAACCGTATCCCGGCGTGTCAGCGATCAACCAGGGCGGCGCTCATTCCCTAGATCTACAGCCGCTTGACTATCCGCCAGAAATGTCCACGCCGAGGCGACCCACAACACCGAGGAATTGTCAATACCTGTGGATCGGCTTGTTTCAGGCGACCTCC
>NZ_JCALCN010000031.1:0-45618 GCF_059812345.1 Mycobacterium sp. NGS59 | reverse complement strand
CCCCCGACCACAACGCACGACCACCAATTTCGGCGGTTTAGCGGGCCAGTTAGATGCTGTCCCGGTATCCGGCGGCCAGCTCGCGCAGCTGCGCGGCCGCATCCGTATAGGCGCGCCTGCTCGCCGCGACGTGCTGCTGCACCTGGCCCACGATCTGATCCAGCGTCGACACCACAAGCTGCGTTCCCGCCGGCGACTCAGCTACCGGCATCATCGCGTCCACCTGGGCGCGGGCCTGCTCACGTAGCCGCTGCACCGCTGCACGTCCCTCAGCAGCCGCCGCGACCGCCGCGGCGACGATCTGGGTGCCTTGCTCATCCAAATGCTGCAACGCCCCGTGCTGCCGCGCCCACTGCCCGTGGGCTTCCTCAAGCCTGTCTGCCAGTGCCACGCCGCCGGCCGGCGGCGTTCGGGCCCCCCCAGGTGTCGCGCCGAAGTTGAATTCGATGGCCTGATCGACTTCGGGGAACAGTGCCTCACCGCGCGCCAGCAGCCGATCGATCACATCGTCGGCAAATTGCCGCAGACTCGGGTCAGCCACACCCACACATTAGCGCCGGAACCGGCCAAGAACTACGGGTGAGATCGCGGGCGGACCCGGGAGGACACTCCGGGGGCGACTCTGTTATCTCGCGCGGCCGGCCAAAACCCCGTACACCGGCACTTCAGAAACAGCCACTTCCCGAGCCCGCGAACCTCAACGCTACGACAACTCGCGTCTGGGCTCAATACCCATGGTGGACGCCCGGGTTGGATTGGCCGACCAACGCCCGCTGATTGTGCCCGTCCGCGGCCACCCCATAGCGAGCCATTTGATAGTTGATCGACGCGCACGCATTAGCCACCGGATCCCAAATATGATTCGACGTCCCCGGCTGGTGATAGTGCGCGAACGTGCCCGGCACCAGCTGCCACACTCCGCGGCTGGAATTCTGTGGCCCGCCATCGGTTTGGCGCGCACCATGCGCATTCGTATCAATCAAATTGATTGCGTCAGTACGAAACCCGGACTCATGTTCGGCGATCGTCGTCATACCCGCCACCCAATGCGCCCGGGCCCGCGGATCCGAAATACCCATCCGATCCAACGCCTCTTCCAGATAGCGATGCACAGCCTCTCGGCCGCCCGCCCAGACCCCTTTACCCTCAAAAGAGACCTCAGACAACGGAATCGCCGCCTGAGCCACCCCAGCTGCACCGGCAGCCAAGCGGCCCGACGCCCCGGCGCCAGCACGCCCCGACCCCGCCATCCCGCCGAAGCCGCGGCCCATCAACGAGGTCGGTAACCCGGCCAGGCCACTCAAACCACTCAACCCGCCCCCGCCACCACCCAGCGACGGGATCGAACCCATCCCCGACAGCACCGAGGACAACCCGCCCATCCCGCCGCCGCCCATTCCGCGATAGCCCATCGCCAACTGCCGCAACCGCAACGCCAACACCCGGTTCTGCTCCGTGGTGGCCTGCACCTGGCGCTGCATCGCCGCCAAATGCTCCTCCATCGTCGCCACCACCAACCGCACCCCCGCCGGTGACGACGCCAACGGCCCCGCCGCCGCCCCGGCTACCCGCGCCTGATCCCGAATCGCCCCCGCACCAGCCCGCCCCGTTGCCCCGGCCGCCGTGCCCTCACCGCTCGCCTGCCCCGACTCCACATCAAGGCCCACCACCGCCGCCCGGCCCCGCGAATACTGCCCACCCGCGGTGACCACCCCACCGGCCAACCGGCTCCGGCCACCAGGAACCTCAGGTACCGAGACGCCCCCGTCACCACCACCGGCAGCAAACACACCACCGCCACCGCCACCACCAGCCGGGAACAAACCATGCCCACGAGTCAGCAGCCGATCCACCCCGGCCACGAACTCCCCAACACTCACCCACCAAAACTAACCCGCCCAAAACCCCCCGACCACAACGCACGACCACCAAAAAGCCGGCGGGACCATCTCGGAACGGTCGAGGTTGTCGTCAGTTCCTGCCCAGCAGCGGGTCAACTTGCCTGTTGATGCTCTGAAAAGGAGGCCCAAATACATGCCCTAGCAATGATATCGATTGATATCATCGGAACATGAGCGATCTACTCATCCGTGATGTACCTGACGACGTCCTGGCCCGTCTCGACGCGCGGGCGGCTGAGCTGGGACTCTCCCGCGCCGAATACATCCGGCGCCGACTCGCCCAAGACGCGCGAACATCGCGGATCACCGTAACCCGCGACGACCTGCTGCGCAGCACGCAAGCCACCGCAGGTCTATTAGACAAGAACCTCATGCGCGAGGCCTGGAGTTGAACCAGCGCTGGCTGATTGACAAATCCGCTTTTGCCCGACTCGGGATCGCCACGGAACCCGACACCTGGGCCAACCGCATCGAACGCGGCCTTATCCACATCAGCAACCTCACACGCCTCGAGATCGGGTACTCGGCACTCTCCGGGGAGGACGCACGACGGCAGTTCCGGCAATCACCCCTGGCTGCAATGCCACTCGAATACCTCACACCCGCAATCGAGGATCGTGCACTCGAGGTACAAATCCTCCTAGCCGATCGCAGCCAGCACCGAGGCGTCTCCATCCCGGACCTCATCGTCGCAGCAACCGCAGAACTCTGCGGCCTCATCGTCCTGCACGTCGATAAAGACTTCAACACCATCAGCAAAATCACCGGCCAACCCACCGCCCGCCTAAACCTCATCAACCAATAAAAGCTAGAGCGACGTATCGAGCAGAGATCCGCAGTGCCGCAGTGCAACACACAGCCTGAGACGACGCCCGGCCGGGCCGGCCGGCCGCGTACGGTCACGCAGCATTCCGGTCGATATAGATGTGGTCGAGAGAGAAGTACCGGCTAACCTTGCCACATGGCCAAAGCGCGGCGATCCCCCTGGATGAACGAACGCACGTCGCTCCTGCTAGCCCGGCTAGGCGAGTACGAGATGACGCTGCCCGAAGACATCGCGCGACAGCTTATTTCCGACCACCTCGACACAACAGCGGAGCTGATGCGCATCGGCCGCCAGGCCGCCAAGTTCTACGTCACCGACGACGTTATCGCCAAGATCGCCGATCAGCTACTTGGGATTGACCAAGCCAAATCACACGACGGCGTCGTATCAATAACCGCGGCCCGCCGCAGAAAGACATCAGCGAAGCTCTGCGGATCGCCCTCCCTTGAACGTTGAAGCGTGATAGCGACGCAGGCCGAAGGCGTCGCCTAGCCGACCAGATACGGTCCCGCAGCCTTCCTTTTGACGTTCACGCGGCAGAACGCGTGCGCCGATCCGTCTGGTGCTGAACGAGCACCGGTACCGACGAGCACGCGCACGGTCTCAAAGCGAATTAAGCGTGTCCGCCAAGCTATTCAACATCCCCGGACTCAGGGGACCATCACCGCGACAAGCCCTCATACCCTGCACACGTTGATCTCGAAGGGCACGCAGCAGATTAAGTTGAGCATCAATAGACGGATCAAGATCAACGTCGGTCAGATACGACGCGGAAACACCGAAGAACTCAGCGATCGCACATAACACGACGGTGCCAGGGCTCTTTTCGCTGCCATCCCGAAGGCGCCCGAGGTCCTCCGGTGTTACTGAAACACCCGCAACCGCGGCCGCAACGGTAGCGTTGGAAACTTCGGGTCCACCAACTGGATGCATGACATCGAAAAGCTTATTCAGGCGCCCTGCCAGCTCCATGGATTCCCCAAATCTACTGAAGCACGAAGTCTTTGAATGTCAGCCGTATACCGCACACCCACGCCGCGTACACCACATTCGCCAGGTCGCCGCCATGCTGTTCCCAACACAACAACGCTTCCATCCGGCGGGCCTCCACGAAATACTTTACATAGCTGACGATTTGCGCCGCATTTTCGAAGCCATCAAGCCCGGGGCGTTGCGTGCCGGCCAGCAGATGCGCCTTGTCGTATTCCGCTCGCAGCGCCGCCCACTCCTCCCTCGCCGGCCAGTTCCCCGCCACCAACGCCCGACCCACTGCCTGCACCACCGCCGACACACCCTCGGCGTCATCACCGAAAACCAGCCGCCGCACCAACTCTCGGCAATACCTCCGCATCACCGACGGATCGGCATCCTTCACAGCGGCATACAAAGCTGGGTCCACCGTTTTCAGCCGATGCGAACGATCACGCGACAGCTGCGACGCCAGACTATCCACCCCCGAAGGCGCCACACCCACGGCCATCTCAGGCACCGGGTCCCCGGTCAGGTATTCCGACGGCAACGCCCACGACGTCGCCACCGCCGACACCTCCTCACCCAACGACCGCGCCGCCCGCACCACCTTGTCCGCCGGATTCACCCAGCCGAACCAGCGCGCATCGAAATCCTCATTGAAGACCGCCGCAATCGGCATCGTCTTATGCAGAAAAACACCCGGCGGGATATAGGTAGCGCCGTCGTTCGTGGCCACCCACAACGAAATCCCGCCCGTCCGATCCCGGGACACCGCCACCGCCCAATCCAAACCCGGATCGATCACTGACGCCGCACCAGCAAGATCCGCCACCGCCATCCGCGCCCGCCCAAGATCCGTCTCCGCGCTGTCCCGAACAACCTGCGAAACGCGGCGCCGACCCCCCACCGGCATCAAACCAGCAGAACTACCACCAGCAGTCGACACCGCGCCCTCAGCCGTAGCCGCCAAACCCGCCGGCGACCCCGCGCCCACACTGGCCGGCGCCGGACTCGACATCGTCGGCGGCAACACCGACCCATAAGGCGCTAACCCGGCCCCGGCTCCCATCGCGGGCACCCCCGCGCCCGAAGGCGCCGAAGAGATAGGCGCCGCAACAGCAGCCGCGGCAGGTGCCGCCGCTGCGGCAGTACTTTCCACCGGAGCCGCCATCAAAGGTGTCAACGGAGCCGAAGGAGGCGCAGCCGCCGGCATAGCTCCCGCCGCCGAAGCCCCAGCCGCCAGACCACGCCCGAAATCCGCACCCAACGAAGACAACGCAGGCGGAGGACTCACCGGTGACGACAGACCGGCCGTCGACGGAAAGCCCGTGGCCCCAGGGAATTTGCCGAAGCCCTGCAACATCGACATCGGAAACCCGGGCACACCACCCCCGCCACCCGGCATGCTCGGCAACGAAGGCAAACCACCCCCACCCAACGACGACAACGGATTTGGAGTCGGGCGCAGTGCCGGTTCACCTGGTCCTGTTGATGGACTCAAATGTGGTCCACTTGGCAGGTGTGGGTTGTTGCCTCCTGATCCATCACGTGTAGCGCCACCGCGTCCGGCTTGACCAGTCGGGTTAGGAGTCGGTGGACTCGGAGAAACGGGATCGTCTGTTGATGGATCTTGATTTGAGCCATTTCCTGTCTGTTTAACTTTTGGACCGTGGCCACCGCCCTCTGGGCTGAGTGGAAATCGGTTGGTAAAAAGGAGGGTGTCTTTGGCGACGTGTGCCCGTAGCTGTGCCCCAGCCTCTTCAATACCGGCCCGATGTGGTGCAAGGATTACCGCTATCTGCGCGATCGACTGACCGCTCATACTTTTGAGAAACGCCTGGATTTCTTGGTGGGCTTCATTGTTTTCGCGGAGCATCACTCGCTTGGTGTCTCTTACATCGCCTGCGGACCGCCCGACTAGAAAACCACCGAAGCTCCACATTTCAGCAATTTCGAACTTGTCTGACACCTCGCGGCTATAGGCGTCATACGCGCGGTCGGCACCCTCACCGGCCGTCCAATAGGTGCTGAACACTTCCTGCATCGCCCGGTGGGCCTCTGTCGCCGCCTCTTCGGTTATCCGGCCGTTCTCGCGCCACTGCTCGCCAAGCGCGGCTACCTGCGTTTCTGAATCCAGCGGCCACACCAACGGCCCGAACAACAGCGTCACAAACGCGCCCTGCGGTGGTGGATGATCACCAGCCACATGCGGAACCGACGGAACACCCGGATGCGACAACGGGTTCGACGCCGACTGGAGATGAGTCCTAAGCAGCTTCTCTACCTGCTTATTGTTCCGCTCCGCCCACCAGTCCTGGACCTCAACACCAGAAACCGTTGCCATTAAATCAATTCACCTCGGAAGACCGCATGAATCCAGCAATGTGTTGATAGCGTCGTTGGAAATATCATTCAGGCGATTCAATTCCGGCGTCGGAGTATTGCCCATCGCGGCTGTGGTCGCCTGCAGCGTGGCACTGACATAGGCTCGGGCGGCGACTGTGATCTCTGCGGGGACTGCTGGTATGAGTGCGTTTTCGACTACTGACGCGCTGTTGACGGCGCGAAGCGCAATGGGCACGTTTAGCTTGCCTTCCACGCGAAGGCCTCCTTGGCCTTCCTGACCCCGCACAGAGACATCGAAGACGTGGCAGAGGTGATCTTTGGCGGCCGCCGTCTCGGCGGCGGTAAACCGCGGTGTCGTCGTGGGCGAGCTTGGTGCCGGCGCCGAAGGCGTCGGTGAACTCAATGTAGATTGCTCGCCGCTCAGCGCGGCGTAGGTGATTGCGGCGCTCACGCCGCCAGACACGGTTACTACTACCAGCAGCGCCAGGGCAGCCCATGCCCATCGGCGAGTGTTCTGCTGCCGCGCAACGTGATGAGGGGGCCGCGGCGCGCCAGGGCCAGGTCCGGGCACCGGCGGTGGTGGCGATGGCGGAGCAGGCAGTGTCACCGAAGGCGAAGCCTCCCGTGACCACGGTGACGAAGTAGCCGTCATCTCAACCAAACCTCCCTACGTGCTCAGTGCGCCCGAGTTCGCCGCTTCGGCGGCCTGGACCGTAGCGACCGACACCTCGCGGCTCGTCATGTTGGCGGCCACCCGAACTTCGGCCTCGGCCTGGCGCACCGCTACTGATCCGCTCACCGCGCCTGTCAGGCTCATCGTGTATCCGCCGGGCTGCAGGCCGCTGCCGCTTGACCCTGGCTGCGACGCTGCAGCGGCATCGGCGTTCGACAAACCTGCCCGCGTCGCTTCCGGATCCATTTGAAAATTTCGCGCCATAGCGCCCGATTCTACGGCCCCGAACCGCCCAACACATGGGCCAACCAGCATTAATTCGGCCCGGTGGCCACCGCGCTATTTCACGCATTGAGCACTTCAGGCGGTACCCACGGAGAAAGAATCGGCGGTCAGACCTTTCTCTCGCCAGCCAAGCGTGGATCGAAGAGCCCCTTGTCGAAGACGCGGTGGTCAATCTGACCTGGTGTTGTCCCGTAGCTTCCGTCCAGCTGTCGTCGCCATGTTCCGGCTGGGTCGTGACCGCGGCTTTCAGGCCGCCGTGGCGAACACCTCGCCAGCGGTGTCGTAGACGCCGAGCTGCTCTCCGTCGGCGTACAGCAACCAGCCCACCGCAGTTTGAACGATCCGATAGCCCATAGACCGGTAGCTGCCTACGCGTCCAGTAGGTCTTCGATGAGCTGTTTGGAGCGCGCCGGGATTGCTGTGTCTGGGAAATAGCGCTCAACAATGGCCCACACTTCCGCTCGTCCTGTAATCCCCAGGTAATCGAGCAGGAAGCGGATGTCGTCGGTGTCCCGGACCGCCCGGGCAGCCAGGACTTTCATCGCCAGCAGGTGGCGAGGCGGGGTCGCCGCGACTTGCAGGTGCGGGTGGTCGAACACCAGACTGCCCTCACCCGGCTTCCGTGAGACATAGCCCGCGGCCTGATTGTTGAGCCACGTCGATGGCCAACCCTGCTCGATCGCCACTTCATGGATCGCGGCGATCATCGGACCGTCGGGAGTAAACAATCCGTCGATATCGCGTGTGGCGGTGCGGGTTTGGTCGTACGCCAGGATCATGGCGGCCCCGCCCACGATATGGACCTGGCCGACGATCCGGCGGCGCTCGAGCTTTTCCGCTAAAGCGCTCAACGCGCGGCGCAGCTCGCTGTGGTCAAACAACGGCTCGGGCATCGGGGTAACTCCGTCATGGGTGAGGTCGTGGCGGTCTAGGTATATTCCGCGCCGGCGAAACGAGGCCGGCGTCCACAACATGGCGTGGGCCCGCGCGGAGGGCAGGGGTGAAATCCACCAGGGCCCCTCGTCGACGAGGAAGCGTTCGAGCGTGCAGCTCCACAGCGGGCCTGGCGACCCGTACCGGCTGGCGAGGTGTTCGGCAATCGCAGCCAGCAGTGCGTCATAGCGGGAGTCCCCGGTTAGGGGCGGCTCCCTGCTGGTCAGTGCGAGGGCGGCCGGTCCGGATTCGTCTGCGCCGCGACTGAATTCGAAGAAAATCCGAAGCCTTGTGCGTTCGTCGGTGGCGCGAATGATCGCCTCGGCCGTTTCGGAAAGGGTGTGGGCTTGGACGGGGGGTGTCAGGTCGGTGCGGGCGCCCTGGCGGCGGGACACGCCACGCACTTCGTCGACGGGATATCCCGATACTCGGCGGATTCCCCGGTCGGACAGGATGCTGCGGGCCCGCGACGGCGTCACCTGCCAGTGGCGGGCAGCTTGGTCCGCCGTCCAGAGCTCCACAACCACCAACATACGCGCAATTTGCTCGGAAGTTAACTCCGATGGGATCGCTCGTTAGCTGACCAGCGCGGCCAAGCGTGGGTCGGAAAGTCCACTGTCTCCGAAGATTCCGTGGGCGCTCCACAGGCTCAGGGCGGGAGCCGCAGGGCCATGCAGCCGTACCGGAGCTGCCTCTTCAAAGCCGAGTGTGAGTGTCCACTGGTGTAGGTCGGGGTGGAATTCGGTGCACGAGTCGAACCAGAAACTCATCTGCCCATGGGGGACCGTACTGCAGATCAGCCGGTCGGTGGTGACAATGACGGAGCTGGTTTGGTGAAACCGCCACTGGTGCGCGGCTTTTCGCTCCGCGTTGGCTTTCCGGCGGTGGTTGATCACGCCTTGCGCCGCAAGGGCCCCGAACATGAGCGCGGGGCGGCCGGCGACGATCAGCGGAAACGGCGAATAGCGTGCGTCAGTGTCGCAGTAGCGGCTGTAGCCGATCTCGGTGCTCAATAGCGCGTGCTCGCCCGGTTCCAGGACCGGGCCGTAGACGTCGATCGGCGTGAGGGGCCGCCCGGCGCGTAGGGCGGCCGCGCAGCCGCGACTGTAGTGCCACCACTGCTCGGAGAGGGACTGCGGCCGCGGCTGCGGTGGCCGCACCCCGGCACACCCGCGTGCACGGTGCCGTTCAACATGCACGAGTGCGTCAGCCCGTCGAGTGGCCGGCAGATTCGGGGTGCCTCCGCCAGGAGGCATACCAGGGATATTGCTGCTCATGGCCGCACCGTATCGCGCTGCTCCGACACGCTTTAACCGCTGCGCAGTTCGCCCAGGATCCGGATCGCCGCGGCCCGCTCCTCATCGCCAAGCCACGGCAGCATCCACACCATCGCGTCTTCAAGCTCGCGCGCAGCGCTGGCGAACTCCGCTTCGATTGCCGCGCGAGCGGTCTCCCCCATGTCGTCGCGGTGGGTGGCGAAGGTGCGCCGCACCTTGATCAGGTGTTCGGCCACGGCGAAACGCTCGGCCGCATTAGGTGCCGGCCCTGGCCCGTTGGCCGGGGGTGCCGTGCGCGCCTCGGCCACGGTGGCAGTGGGTGGCCGTGGGCGTGGGGGGCTGCCGTCGAGAATGTCGTCGATGCTGCCCGTTTCCCACTCGATCGCGCGTTCGAGGGCTCGGCGCAATTTGTCGGTCAGCCGGCCGGCCCTGTTTTTCTCGACAGCTCGCAGAGTTTCGACAGAGGGTCCGCCTCGGGCGGTGACGTCGGCTTGGCTCAGTCCCAGCTCGTAGCGGCGCTCACGCACGGCGGTACCGAGTGTGGCCCAGGACATGGGCGATATTTTGCCCGATTTCCCGGTAAATAACTGCATCCCCGCCGCCGTTTGGCTCGTGGGGTGAGCAATCTGCTGCCCGGCGTCCGCAGATGCGCTCATCTAGTCAACTGGCTTCTGACATGCGCCGATGGCATCGACGCCAACGCATCTGCCATGGACGTGTGGTCCTGTCATCGATCGATCCTGACATCCAGTTAGCAAAATTACGCCTAATTACCGGTAATTGTGCTAGATTACCGTCAATTCACCATCGGAGGGTGCTGGTGAAGAACCGCCGCCAGGCCGAACGCGCAGGAGGACATACCCCATGACGACGATCACCCCGAGTACCCGCGGCCCGCGGCCTTCGGATTCATCGCGGTTACGCGCCGAGGTGCGCCTATTCCACACCGACCAGGACCTGGCGTGCCGGGAGGAGCCGGAGCTGTTTTTCAACCCCAACCGCAGGTCGCGCGCGGGTGCCCGTTGCGCCGAATGCCCGTTTCGGGGTCGCTGCAGTTACAACGCGGTGGCCTCCGGTGCCAGCTACGGCGTGTGGGGTGGGATATTGCTGCCCGGTCACTACCCCCCGCAGCTCGCGCCTGTATATGCGCGGCTGATTGAGCAGTTTGAGGCGCGCCGCCGCGAGGAGATCGGTGACGTTGCCGTCGCGGCGCTGCCCGACCCGTACGAGCAGTTCGCCCAGGATTCACCGGTAGACGGCATCGCCGGTGCGGCATGACTGCCGCGGTGATTTGCCCGTTGGTGTCCAGCGTCGATGACAACGGTACGCAGCGGATCACCGTCCTTGATGCTGATGAGACGGTGGTGTGCGGGGCGTACAAGCCGCCCGGTCACACCCACTGGCGGCTGTTCATCTCGCTACGTCACGTTTCGGCGTGAATGAGCGAGAACTGCAGGTGGGAGGCGTGCGGTTATCACAAAAACATCACGAGGCCTCGGCGTGTCGGAGGCCCGCTATCAGATAGCCGTGCCATGATCGCGGCCATGGCTCAGCCGCATAAAGGTCAGCGCAAACTCATCATGTGTCGCCCCGTTGAAGAGGTCTACGAGGAAGTCAAAGCCGAAGCAGCGCAACGTGGCATCAGCATGTCTCAGCTCGTCGCCGACGTCTTGGCCTATCGCTACGACCGCGAAGACCTGGTCCGCGAACTCCACAAACACCCGGAGGTTTTGCCGCTGGCGATGTGAATCCTCACCGCGCCCGGCCGGCAGGCCTCTTCTTCGGGCCTGTGCCTGGCCGGGCAGATGCTGACAGCTGAATATTGCGGTGCGGAAACACCCCCCTTGACATGACGAAGGCCCCGCCGAAGCGGGGCCCTGTCGGAGGGTTTGAGCCGAGTTACCAGCTCGGTTCCGGGTCCGCACCCGTTGCCCCTGAAAGGGACGTGACTTGGGAGTCTCGTCTCACGGTAGCGCATGTCTGGGCCCGGTTCCAGATTTTGTCGCGTGCCGTGATCCACTTTTTTCCCCGCCGCATGCGGACAGCGCCCGTGGTGGGTATCGCGGCTGTACTGCGGCTCGCCCGCGCCGCGGTGTCATCCGCACCGCTGGTGTTGCCGAGGTGTTGGCGATGCGGCGCGGGCGGCGCCTGGCCGGCCGGGACCTGCCGTGCCCGAGCGCGTTCGTCGCCCTCAATCTCGACGACCAGGCCTACGCCGGGGTGCCGTGCTGGAGCGCCGGGCCCACCGGCTGGGCGCACATCACGGTGGCGGTGGCCTACGACCTGCACTACCACCGGGTGCGGCCGCTGATGTGCAACGGGGGCATCGCCAAACCCACCCTGATCGTGATCGCCGCGGCCATGGCCCGCTACGCCGATCGCAGCACCGGACGGGGCTGCCGGCCCACCAACGCCCAACTCGAACGCGACACCGGCTATGACGAACGCACCATCCAACGCGCCCACGAATGCCTGCGCCTGCTCGGGGTGGCCACCGAGATCCTGCGCGGGCGCCGACGCACCTATATCGAACGCATGGCGTCCTGGCGGATGGGCGATCGCCACCGCGGCTGGGCCTCGGTGTGGGCACTGCACGACAACGCCCACACCACCCGACTTGTCCACAGCTTGTCACCCCACCTGGAACGGTCCCCACTAACTACTACACCCCCCTGTTTGGGCAAGCTGGTTACTACCCACGCGGGCGCTCACCGCGCCCGGCACCGCGGCGCTGCGCGCCGCCGAACACCAGATGAGGCCGGCCGGCGCCTGGCCGTGCGGTGGCGCGCTGATCCACACGCCCCCCCGTGGGCCCGCAGGTTCGGTGTCGGCAGTTGGGCGGCGATGCTGGCCGCGCCGGCGGCCGCCGGCTGGACACCGCGCGACCTCAACGCACTGGTCTCAGACTGGCTCGGCGCGGGCCATCGCATCCCGGACGCTCCGCCGCGACCGATCGCCCTGCTGGGCACCCTGCTCGCCTGGCACAGCGCCCACAACACCCTGGCCGACCGGCCGGCCGCACTCGACGAGGCGCGCGAAGCCCACGAACGCGTGGCCGCGCAAACACGGGCGCGCACCGCCGCACGCGAACGCGCCGAACACGCCGCGGCCCGCGCCCGCGGACAAGCCGCCGCCACCGGGCCCGGCCGCGCGCAGATCGGCCAGGAACTGGCGCGTATTCGGGCGCGGGCCGCGACCAAGCGCGCTGGGCAGGTCGCGGTCGAGATCTCGCAGTTCGAGGCCTACGTGGCGACGCGGCGCGGTATCTCCCCGCTCAGTCCGCAATACCCGATGAGATAGCTAACGCGATACCCGATGAGATAGTCGATAAGATATCCCATGGGGGTTGTTTCTTCTCATTCTTCGAGCAGTTCGCGGATCGGCGAATGCTCGGCTTCGTAGTGGTCGTGCCACGTCTCCACCAGCACCGCGCCGAGGCGTTCCGCGCCGCCGCGTAGGGCATCGGTGATCACGTCTTCGAGCTCGAGGTGGGTGTAGCGCGTCAGCGCGGTCGGGTCGATGTAGAGGTCTTCAAGGTGCCCATCGCGGTTCAGGGTTGCTTGAACGTCGTCGCCGAACGGCCCGAGTTCCTCGGAGCGGCGCTCGCAGTCGGCGTGGAACGCAGCGACGGCCGCCTGCACCATCTCGGTTTGCTTCAAGAAGGCGGCGGTGTATTCGTCATCGGACATAGCGGTGTCAAAGCGATTACCCACGCGGTTTGTCCCGGCCTCGGTCATTGTCTTTATTGCGCCCTTCATAGCGGTTCTTGACCGGCTCACTGTTGGGTGGTGTCACCACTTTGAGTACGCGGTCTGGGTAGAGCTGTTTGTTCTGCGGCCCCCCCGACGCGCCGCCGCGCCCACCCATCGGCGGCATCATCGGACCCATCGCCCCCACGGCGGGGGCCGGTCCTGCCGATGTCGCGGGCGGGGCTGCCGGTGCCGAAGCGGCGGCGGCCGGGGCGGCCGCTTCGGGGGCGGCCATTAACGGAGCGGGCGCGCCCATCGCGCCGCCGTCACTGGCGGGCGTAGTCTCTCCGCCGCCCCCACCGCCACCATCGGCACCTGCGGGCTCACCGAGTGATTCCGGGGTTTCCGGTGGCGGCTCCCCACCAGAGGGTGAGCCACCGCCGGGGTGTTGGCCCAGCCCGCTCATCATCGGTGCGGCGGCCTGCTGCACGCCTTGCAACGCTTTGGCCCCCGATCCGGCCAAGCCGCCCATCACGCCTCCCAGGCCGCCGACAACCCCGCCCAGAATTCCCGGCAGCAGCTGGGGCACTGCGCCCGCCCCGGTTCCGGTCACTGTCTCCAGCAAGGGGCTACCCACAGCGGCCGGGTCGACGTCGGCGGGTGGCCAGGTCGGCCCACCACTGAGCAGGCTCTCCCCTGGCCCCGGGCCTTGCTGCACCGGCTCACGCGGGGCCGAGGCCGGCGACGGATCAGGTTTGGTCACCGGAGCACCGCCGGGACCGTTGGCCCGCTGCACATCGGGACTGCCCGCGCTGGTGCCCGGCGGCGGAATCGGCGCGCCGGGGCCAGGTCCGGGCACCGACTCGGCAAAGGTGTAACTGCTAAACCCTGCTGTCGAGGCCTGATAGAGGCCGGCGACTTTCACTTGCGCGTGCACGACCGCCTCGCGGCGCATGCCTTTGGCGGCGATGTTGGCCCGCACCGCCGTGTCCAGCTCGCGCTCCCCTTCAACCACCTGCCGGTAGGTCGGAATGTCGGTGCTGGCCCGGTGAAAATTCCCTATATGCGTCGAGGCTTGCTGAGCCAATCCCCCGACATAGCGTGAGTGACCCTCATACCAGCCCTGCAGCGTGCGCATCCGGGCGGTAGCCGCGTGGGCGCTGCCCGACTCCCAGCTGGCCTCGGTCGCCGCGATCGCGGCTCCCAGCTGCTCGGCCGCCTGCTCAAGGGCGGCGGCCTCGGTGCGCAGGCTGCGCTCCACGGCCTGCCAGGCCGCCACCCCGACACCGCCGCGCCCGGTCTCGATGAGCCGGGCGATATCGCGCGGGGCCACCGGCACCTCCCCTGCCGGCACCGAGGCCCCCCCTCCGCTCAACAGAGCAGCGACAGCATCGACATCGGCGACCGGCACTGGTGTGGGTATGGGTATCGCCCCGCCACCACCGGAACCCAACGTGGCCGCCGACGCCGCCTCTTGGTCGCCATAGGCCGCGGCGCTGGACTGCAACATCACGCCGTACCGCCTGGCCACAGAATTGGCTATCTCGGTGTAGCGGCGCGCGAGGCTGACCTGCGCACTGAACCGGGAACTGGCTGCCACCGACACATGATCGGAGGCACATGGCGCCACCTGGTCAGCGTGCGGGATGGCCGCGTGCGCGACAGCACCGGCTTGACCCGCCGCACCTGTCAGCGCCGCGGGCTCCACCCGCACTGAATCCGCCACCGCGCAACCCCTGCAGTTAGGTGCTCAGGGTGCGCTGATTGTGCTCCTCAGCGTCGCGGTAGGAGGTCACGCTGCTGCGGATATGTCCCGCGACGTCCTCGCAGTAGCGGCCCAGTGCATGCCCGGCCTCGGCGCGGGCCACCAACACCTCCTGCAACGCCGCACCGACCGTCGACGAACCGATCCGCCCGAACATCGATCGCGCCCGCTCCAGTGATTCCGGGCTGGCGTCAAGCAGCTCGCGGACCCGAGGGCCCTCGCCCTCCCACCACTTCGCGTGCTCATGCCACTCGGCGAAATCCACCGATACGTCATTAGCCACCGCTACCTACCTCCTGCGCTCTGAACTGCGTCTTTACCAAAGCCTAAAGGGGCCTAGCGCCCAACGCATCAAGCGCCGACCATCAAAAGTCGATCGTCTGTCGGTACTCGTCGACGTCCACCAGGCTCGGCCAGCCCGCCTGCAACGACCACTCCACGCCGGACTCCTTGCGGCTACGCTCCCGGGTCTCGGCCCGCAGCCGCATCAGTGCCAACCGGTGTAGCCGCATGATCCGATCAGCCAGCACCTCAGCCGGCCAGGACATGGCGTCGCGCTCCAGCTCGACCTGTACATCACGGCCCGAGGGATCCCCTAACTTGACCATCAGTGCGCCATCGCGTGACCACTCCGCCACGGTCCAGTCCTGGTCACCGATCACCGCGACTCCCGCCTCCTCGAACCGCATCTAGGCACCCGCTGTCACGGTGGTCCCCGGTGAAGCCGGCGACAACGCCGCCGGTGCCGGTGCGTGCCCGGCGACCCCGCCGGCGAACCGAGTTGGGTCCTCCCACGCCATGAATTCTCCGGCAGGCAACGCGCTTTGTGGCTGAAGCTGCCCGTCAAGCCAAATTTTGCCATTTCCCATGTAGACCACTGGCTCGCGGCTCTTGCACTGCGCGACCTGGCCGGGCACCAGGTGATTGGGGTCGGCGGGCTCGGTGACCGGTGTACCCGGCGGCGGTAACTGGGCGTACGGCTTCCACGCATCGGTCGCCGAGGCCCCGTTGAGCACCGCCCGCACTACCGCGGCATGCTGTGCTGACGTCGTGGTCACCGGGGTGCCATCGGGCATCTGCACCACCAGTGACGCGTCGGCCGCCGGCGCGCTGGCCGGGGCGGCAGCCGCAGCCGCCGGTTGTGCGCCCTGAGGTCCGCCCGCTGCGGCCGCCGCCGGCTCCGGTTTCCCCTCACTGTCGCCCTTCGACTTCCCGGCCCCCTCCGAGCCGCTATCGCCCTCACCCTCCCCATGATGCTCATCAACAAAATCCGACGGCTTTGCCCTCTCACGACCTCGGTCGTCACTGAAACCATCTCCGGCTCCCTGTCCGGCCATCGCCCCTGCCAGCGGCGCCAACGCACCCAGCGCATCCATCGGCAACGAGCCCCCCGCACCGCCCAACGCCCCCGGGACCGAACCGAGCGCCCCCAGCGCAGGACCCAGCATTGACATCGGATCACCCATTAACCCCGGCATCCCGCCCATCCCGGCCAGAGGATCACTCACCCCCCCGCCGCTGCCAGCACCCGGATCAGACCCGCCGCCGCCGCCACCGCCGGCGCCGCCACCATCAGACCCACCACCGCCGGCGCCGCCACCATCAGACCCACCACCGCCGGCGCCGCCACCATCAGACCCACCACCGCCATCGGCGCCGCCTTTACGGTGCTCGCCGCTGTTGTCGCGGTACTCATTACCGAGCGCGGCCAGCAGCTCGGCCTGCTTCTTGCTGTCCACCTTCGCGCTGTTGAGCAGCCGCTGAATCTCGGCGAGATTCTGGTCCAACATCGTGTTGAACAGCGCCTGGGCTTGCGGATCATTCCGCATCGTCGGGTCGGTCAGCATCTTCTGGTGAGCCGCCTGAATCCCGGCAACAAGCTCACTGACCCGCGCCCGCGTCTCGTCATTGGAAGCAAAGATCTTCTTCAACATTTCGGCCAACTTCTCATCGGTCGCGGCCAGCGCCCCGGTGGTCTGCTGATACGTTCCCGCCGCCTGCTCCGCTCCCTGCGGCAGCCCCCCCGGACCTCCCGGAACCCCCACGTAAGGCTGCCTGCCGAACAATCCAGGCGTCAGGACAGCAGTCGCACGATCTCGCGGCGCCAACCCACCGTCGTCTCCGCCGAATAAAGCGTCGATAGCACCACTGATCGGACTCAGAAGGTGTTCCAAGTCTTCCAAAAATCCCACGGGGACCCCCCTAAGCGGTTCTACCTGCGTACTTCCTGGTGAAAAACGCTACCGCCGGGGTAGAGCCCAAAGCGACGGGCGGACCAAACGAATTTTCAAAAGGTTCGAACTTCCAAGATTGTTTGAAGCAACCACCCCCCCGGGGGGGTCGCCCACTACGTGGCGGCCCGTGGCCCGCCGGCTTCTCAAGAGCCCCCCGTGATGTGCGCCGCGATAGCGCGTGAGATATCTTGCGCCAAAAGTGGCACCGCTGCGCCGACTTCCCCAGCGATGGTTGATGGCTTATCTTGGCAAGTATCTCATGCGGTATGTCATCCGTTAACTGATCCGTGCTTGCGCGCGAGTTTTTACGGGCAATGCCACGCGGTATGCCACGCGCTTCTGCGCGGCATACATCACGCATAGTTTCACGCAGTAGCACATGCGGGCGCAACATGCGATACACTCTCAGGGTAATTCACGCGTTATCTCTTCGCCGGGCGTGGGTTTGGGAGGGGTCGACGTTTCCCCGACCAGGACAAACCGAGGGGTGGGGGGAGTGCGCGTTGGTTGGTCCCAGATAAGTATCGAAGCCGGGGGAGTTGGGGGAGAGCGCGTCGTGTCTGTCAAGGAAACCGGCAACGAGCAGGCGTTGCAACGCATCGGTGTCAGCCCAGATCCTCAGGTAAGCGCAGTCCTTGAGCAGCTCATCGTGACGGTCGCAGCACACAAAGGGGGAGTGGGCAAGACGGAGATCGCCAAAGAACTCGCCTGGCTGCTCGCCGGCGTACTTGTCGATTTCGACTGGGACCGCGGCGGCGCCAGCCGCGCCTGGGGCTACCGATACGAAACTCGCAGCAACGCGCCGCTGCTCGATGCGATGGACAACGAGCGCATCCCCCGGCCGCTCGCAGGCGGGCCATACCGCGCGGATCTCGTTCCCTCCCACCCCGACTGGGGTAACAACCAGCCCAATGACGACTACGTGACGACCCAACTCGAAAAGTGGTCGGCGCAGTGGCGCCGCCCCCTGGTCATCGACACCCACCCCGGTGGGGGAGACGACGCAAACCCCAGCGCCTCCGGCGCTATCGCTGCCGCCAACGTTGTCGTCGTGCCGATCGTCCTGGAGACCCGGCCCTTAGAGGCGCTCGAAGGGATGGCAGACGAGCTCCGAGCCTTTCCTCTCCTGATCATCCCCAACATGGTCGATGCTGCACCACGCAAATTGGTTGACTGGCTCCAACGGATCAGCGAGACCTACACCATCCCCGTTGGGCCATCGATCGGAAAATACGGTTGGCTCTCCCGTCGCACCCTGCGCATGGCTGTCGCCGCACGCACCCCCGTACCCGCGAAGAACCGGCATTTCGTCGAGGAGATCACCAGTGTGGCGCGAGCCGTCATCAACTACGCCAACACAGCCCAGAAGGAAGCAGCACATTGACGTCCTCCTCTGGCTGAAGCCAGGGGATTCCAACCCTTATTCACCCCACCTAGGCGGCAGGAGAGCGGAGTTGAGGTTCACGGTTCTTAGACCGGCTAGTGCTGAGGTCTCCCCGTGCTGTCACCGCCCGCCCGGCGGCGATGTTGCGTGCTGCGTTCACATCGGCGTTGCACGGTCCGTGAGTGCAGGATTCGCAGTCGAAGACCGCTTGGCTCTTGCGGTTTCCGACAGCGACGTGCCCGCACACCGAGCATCGTTGCGACGTGTACGCGGCCGGGATCTGTTCAACCCGACCACTGGCCTTGTGCTGCAATCTCGCGGCGAGCAGACCCCACCCACTACGGCTGATACCACGGTTCAACCCGCGTTTTTGCGCAACCCGCACCCCGGGAGCATCGACGGTGCCCCGCGCCGAGCGCGTCATCGCCCGCACATCAAGGGCCTCGATGCGGATCGTCTCAAAGCGTCCAGAGATATCGGTGGTGGTCTTTTCGATCCAGTCTTTGCGGCGGTCAGCCTCGCGCGCTGTGAGTTTCGCGATCGCCGCCTTCGTGCGCGCACGGCGATTGGAGCCGCGTTGCGCGCGGGCCAGGCGCTGTTGGAGCACCTTCAACCGCGCAGCCTCACCGCGACTGAGCTTGGGGGCGTGCAGCAGTTCACCGGTCGACAAGGCCGCCGAGACGCTCACGCCGCGATCGATACCCACGACCGAGCCATCACCGGGGCTGCTGATCGGTTGCGGGGTATGGGCGAACGCGATGTGCCAGCGACCCACCCGATCACAGGTGACACGGTAGGACTTCACGCCTGCAGGTACCGGGCGCGACAGACGAAACCGCACCCAGCCGATTTTCGGCACCCACACCCGGGCGAAGCGCCGGTTGATCTTCCCAACCTGACGCGGCGTGACGCCGACCTGGCGGAAGCCCTCATGCACGCCGGCTTTGCGCCACCGGGGCCGACGGTGAGTCCCGGCGAAAAAGTTGCGCATCGCCTGGGCGAAATCCCGCAGCGCCTGCTGCTGCACGGTCTGCGAACCCGCCGCCAGCCACGCGAACTCGGCGCGTGCCGCGGTCAATTGAGCACACTGCTCGTTGTAGCCCGGCGCGCGGAGCCCGGGCCGCCAATGCTGCTGCTGCTCAACCGCCAAATTCCACACATACCGGGCGTGGCGGCAATGCTCAGCAAGCCCGACCGCCTGCTCGGCAGTAGGAAGCAACCGGTACCGCGTCACAGCCACAACGTAGCTATCACCACCGACAACACACCGAGAGGAGGCGCGGCGTTTCCTCCCCCGGTTGAAGCCGGAGGTTTCCACGCCGCAACATTTCGATGAATGACAACCTCAGCGGCGGCATCCACCAGCTCCACGAGCGGCGTGCGCGCCGAACTCGCCAGGCCCCCCAACCACGGCACCCCAAACTGGCCGCAGAAGCCTCCGACACCGCCATAACAGCACCCCCCGACAACGACGACACACCGCCAGCAAGCAACGACAATCCAGCGGCAAACGTTAACCCTCCTGCTGCACCCGCGCCACCGCCGCCACCCGCCGCCACGCCACCGGTCCAGATCGCCGCAGACCCACCCAACACCGCCAACGCACTACCTGATCTGCATGTCGACGCGGCCGACCCCACCGCCCACATCGTGTCACCGACCGTACTCAGCATCCCGGCTTCGATCATCAAGCGATTCGAACGCGCCCGCGCAGACTCCCCGAGCCACACCGCCCTGGTCCTCGACGCCCTCCGCGCTCAAGTCCACGACCTGCCCGCCCTCATCCTCAACCGCAGACCCGGCCCGAAGCCAGGAGACCTCTTCCCCTACCGAGACACCCCCGGCCGAACCGCAACCGACACACCCATGCCGCTGAGAATCAGACCCACCAAAGGTGAACTGAACATCATGAAACAACTCACCGACTGGTCCAGCGCACAGATAGCCCACCAACGACCCGGAACCCGCCACACCAATAGGTCGGAAATGGTTGCCGCGGCGCTCGACGCATTTCTCCCGCAAGGCCGCCGCAAATGATCGCAAACCCCCAAAGCTAGTGCCCCGCAGCGTAACCCTGGCCGGACATCACCTGTGGTCACCCGCGCTAATCGAAATAGCAAGCCTGCCTGAGTATTAGCCGAGCCGATCTAGGGGAGTGCCGGCCAGCATAGCTGGTGTGGGTGTCTGTGCCATTGCTGTCTCGATGGCCGCCTCGATCGCCGTGCGCGGCAACGGGGGCGGTCCGTGACGGTCGAACTCGCCGTCCGCAAACACATGGGGGGCGGGGGAGACAGTGACGATAATCGGCACCGACAACTCAAGCGCCGCCAGCTGCATCACAATGGCCTCGGTCAACTGTTCTGCGTAATCACGGTATTCCCGCCGCCGCAGCTCATCGAGCGCGTCCTGCAGCGCCGAGATCTCATCCATGGCTTGCTCGTAGGCGATTTCACCGGGCGTGGGGTCGCGATAAGCCTGCGCCTCTGCTTGGAGTTCGGTCAGCAGCGCGATGTCTGCTTCAGTTCCCCATCCCGCGGTCGCGCGGATGACCAGATACCCGTTGTCATCGACCTCAGCCCAGTCGACCCCGGCGATGCGAGGATCCTCAGCAGAGAACGGGCCGGGCGGAAGATCGGTGGGCTCGGGGACCGCATCGGCGCGGTCCGACAATTCCAGGGATGCGCTGTCGTAGTCGAGGTCGCTGGAATCGCCCAGATGGCTCAAGATGCTTTCCGTCCACATGTCGATCACCACCGGCTCGGTGCGATGCCGTAGCAAGTCCTTATCGTCAAAGACGGTTGATGCCAACGTCCGACGCACCATTTCGGCTTCCCATGAACCCGGCCGACCCGCAAGCGCTTCCTCGATACTTCCCACGTTCGCGGCCGCGCCGGCCAGGGCAAGAGTCACAAACTCGGCCCAGTCGATCGGGACCGTGGCACGCGGATCCGGATCAGCTTCCCACTGGCCTGAGTCCGTGCGCCGCGACAACTGATTGGTCAGCCGAGTCGCCTCAGTCAAGACGCCGATGGCATCATGGAGCACCTCGCTGTACGGCCGCGGCTCAGTGGCTGAGGCAGCGAGGTACCCCGTATCGAATAGCGCGGCCGATAGGACCTCCCGATACGGCCGACCGATAACACGCGCAGCAGCAACCAGATTCGTGCGCTCCGGCAGCCGGCGCACCCCTTTGGTGCGCCACTTACGCAAATTCTCTCGCGAAACGCCGAGACGGCGAGCTAGCTCGGCCTCACTGACTCCATGCGTATTCCGGTAGCGGTCTATCAGCTCTACAAGCCGCGAAGGTGCCATGCCAACCATCCTCGGCGAAAGATCCGACAGCGTCAACTATGACTTGGCATATATGCCAACCAAGAGTTGACATGGAAGCAGTCCTGCCCATTGGGTCCATTAGTGGTCATGAGATACTTCATCCGATATCTCAGAAGTTATTGCAGCATCGCAAATTGCTAAGGCGCACACCAAACTCCGCTTGCCGAACCGCGACTCCGGCTACGGGCCGGCGCCACTGGTGACCTCGATGTCGAAGCATTTCGATGCATCTTCGGAAAGGGGCTTAGCGATCGAAAGCAACCCCTCAGGGAACTTCGCTGGCAGTGCGCCCCACATCTGCACATCCCGGCCACCTCGCTCGCTACGCTCGCGATCCAAGCGGTTTTCCCACCGGTACCGATCGATCGCAGCAAGCGCCCGTTGCCGCGCCACACCCATCTCAGCAGGACCCGAGAAACAATGCACGCCCGTGTGCAGGAGATCGGCTTCTACCAGATCGCGGTCCGACGGTGGCGATGAGGCAGAAGCGCGGTGCCGTTCCATGGCCTGGCTAATGGCAAGGCAGCACAGGAACAACACGACCACTACCAGCACCGCTGAGATGACGATCAGTTGGTCCACGTCCTTGCGTAACGAGGCCATCTCTGGGGCCACGTCGGCCCGCTTCCGCTGGCCGACGTTCCCAATCTCATCATCGGCCCCCCAGGGACCATCATCACCGTTGTCATCGTCCATGGTCCTCACCATCGCACGAGGGAGCGACACCGGCGCGATTTCGGTACCCCGTTCGCAGCTTCTATGCTCTTTCATGCATAACGGATATTATGCATGAACCATGTCACCCGCTGAACCACCCTCGCCCGGTCCGCCGGCGCGCACTGACGCCGACCGCCCGGAATGGTTTCGCGCGTTTCTAGCCGATCGGAGCACCCGTAAGCCCTCACCGCACACCGTGGACGCGTACCGGCGCGACTTCGACGCGATCGCTGCCGTCCTGGCCGGCGGATCCGAATATCTGGCCGCGTTGGGCTGCGCCGCGATCACCAAAGACACGATGCGCCAGGCCTTCGCAGTGTTCGCCGCCACCCGTGAAGCGGCCTCCATCCGGCGCTGCTGGTCGACGTGGAACACGCTGTGCAGCTATCTGTTTACCGCCGAGCTGCTCGAAGCCAACCCGATGCAATTCGTCGGCCGACCCAAGGTCGCCAAGAACCTTCCGAAGTCACTTCCCGCCGCGGCCGCCAAGGCCCTCATCGACGCCGTCGCCGACCGCGGCGACACGAAACTGCGCAACGAATGGCCCGAACGCGACCGCGCCCTCATCTTGACCACCCTGCTCACGGGTCTTCGCGCCGGCGAATTGCGCGCCGCCAACATCGGCGACGTCCGCCTCACCGACCAGGGCGGGGTGATCCACGTGCGCGGCAAGGGCAACAAAGACCGCGCTATCCCGATCGAAGCAGCGCTGCTCGACGTCCTGCATGACTACCTGGCCAGTCGCGGCGCTCGATTCCCCGCCACCACCCGTCGTCGGCAGGCCGGCGACGTTCCTGCGCTGCGCCGCTGGCCCACCGAAGCGCCGCTATTCGTCGGCGTCGACGGACAGCGAATCACCCGCGGGGCACTGCAATACCGGATCCTGCGCGCGTTCAAATTGGCCGGCCCGGACGCTCACCGCAATCCCGGCGCCCTCGTGCACGCCCTGCGCCACACCTACGCCACCGAGCTGGCCAACACCAACATCAGCGTCTACACGCTCATGCGGCTTCTCGGACACGAATCCATGGCTACCTCCCAGCGCTACGTCAGCGCTGCGGGGGCCGAAACCCGTTCCGCTGCAGCAGTAAACCCGCTGTATCAGCTCGTCGACACCGCTCCCCCATCCGGGGATGAGCGTTAGCTCGCCGAAGGACCGCAGCGACCCACTGGTCAGCTGGGGAGATAGGCTGCGTTTCTGTGGGAGTCGTCCATGAATATTTCGTGCGCGATGATGATGAGCAGGGGGCGTTGCTGCTCGGCTCGGCTGAGCGCGGGGTCATCGGTATGTGTCCGATCACTGAGTTAGTCAGTCTTGAAGCCCTGCTGATGAATTCGTCTGGCCACGAGACAACGACCTCGCAGTTGATGGACCGTCCCGACCATGCCGTTGTCGTTGCCCACGACGACGAGCCGTGGAACGTGTTCGTCGACAGGATCGCCGATCACACCACCGCGTTGATCGCGGCCGCCGGCCCCGAGCAACTCGGCGCCGCACTGCAGCCTTGGTCGCAGATCGAAGAGTTCGCCGGACGAGTCACCGCCGGCGAGCTCGCGGAGGTGATGGCGCTGCTGCAGCCGCTGTTCCGCCAGGCCGTCCACCACGGCCGGCACATTTACGTCCGCACTTCCTGCTGACCGGGTTTCAACGCCCATCGAGATTCAGTGATCGGCACTGGGGCCCGCGCGCCGGTGTGAAAACGGTGTGCTGGCACGCCACGCAGCTGTGTGAACGGTGAAGCGATCCACAGGCGCAGTGCGAGGTGCCTACAAGTACTTGGTGGGCACCTAAGCCGGCGCCGCACGCCGGGCAGTGCGAGGGTCCCACTTCTTCCCAGCCGCGATGAGTCTGCCGTAGACGCATCGGCTCATGCTAGCCATCGGCACCGTCAGAAAATTGGTGAGCCGCGGCCGTCGCGCTGGGCCATTGGCGGGGCTTAGCCTCGCAAGTATGCGAACTGATCGGATTGGTGATGGGTAGCCCATCAGCCCGGACCGTTGCGCTTCGTGACCAGATACTGGCGGCGCTACGCGCGGAGAGCCCGTTGCCGATATCGACGCGTCGCGTGTGCGAGCTCCTCGGCGCGCACCGATACGACGAGACCGGCTACCGAATCTATCCGCAACTATGCGCCCTTGACCGGCTGGGCATCGTGGAGCGCCTCCGCCGCGGAGGCGACTGCCGCGACGTCTTCTGGCGTTTCCTCGGCGATCCCACGGAAGCTGATTTCAACGCTGCCGTCGACGCGGCGCACAACCCCAAATCAGAAGCTATCGAGCGGCGACACCGGCAGCGGTCAGACGAGCTGACCGAGGCGACGTTAGCAACTCTCGACCGCTATATCACGGCGTTCGATGTGACGCAAAGACGGTTCGCCGTCGCGGCGTCATCAGGCGACACCGACGCCGAAACTGGCGCAGCCGATGAACTAGCCGACCTCGCAAGGCAATTCGTAGACGTATGGACAAAATTGCCGCTAGGAACATTGGTCAGCCCCGGCCGTCGCGCTCAACCACCACAAGGGCTTAGCCCCGAAAGTATGCGACAGCAGCCCGCTCCCGATGTCCACGCCTGGGCGCGTAGCGCCGCGGTCGGATCTCCCTTGGCACGAATGATTCTCGTGGTGCTAGCCGACGGAGCGAAGGACGACCGCACTGCGTGTATCTCCCTTCGCGCCCTGGTCGAACAGTCTGGAGCCGCGCGAAGCACGGTGTTGCGTGCTCTCAACGATCTCGAGGAACGGGGGTTGCTGAGCCGACGATCGCAATTCGACACTGACGGGGCTCGCCTGCCCAGTCGATATCACCTCAATTGCGCCCCCGCGCAACGCCTTCGAGGTCCGGCCACAGCGGCTCGGTCAGCCCGCGTCGTTCCTTCCCGGCGGGCGCGGGCCTACAGTGTCACCGCGGAGCGCCGGTGGAAGGCGCTGCCGCCGCTGCTGCCGGTTGCCGATGCGGCACCGTTGTTGGGAATCAGTCCTCACACCGTGTATCGGTTGATCGCCCGCGACGAGCTGCCGGTTCGCCGGGTCGGTTCCCGCCGCGTCTATATCGACACGGCGCGCCTGCGCGACCTGCTCGACCCTTTGCCACGCTGATCGTCGACGCCGGCACGTAAGCCGCGCCACGGCTTTCGATTCGCAAAAGCAGAGCACGTAGACCGTACGCGCGAAGGCGGTTACGGTGACGTTTTTGCCTTCTGGCCTTCGATTATGGCCGGCGCTCCGCTTCGCGCAAGGCCACGGCCTCCGCTGCGCTGCGGGCACAAGGCTCGCAAAGTCTCGCGCGCTGCTCGCAGGCTCGCACCTTCGACACTTTGCGCCCGGACCTTGCACTCTCGCGGACCTGTTGCCGGCCCAAATCTTGGCTGCCAGAAGGCAAAAAAAGCGGGCGGCCCGCAAGGGGCGCTGCCAACCGAGAAAGGTTCCGTCATGACCGACACCATCACCACCGAGGCCGAGCAGAACACCGGTGAGCACCCCGCGCTGGGTGTCATCGAGCACATCGACCCGCACAGCCTGGTCCTCGACAACAACGTCCGCGACGAGGCCGCGCTGGGGACGCAGTTCGTGGCCAGCATCAGAGAGCACGGGGTGCTCACTCCGATTGCGGCCGTGCGCGACCGCGACGGCCAGCTGCGGGTGCGTTCCGGGCAGCGCCGCACCCTGGCAGCACGGGAAGCCGGACTGGCGAGCGTGCCGGTCTATGTCCGTACCGCATCCCCCGGAGACGACGACAAAGCCCAACTCGTGGAACGGGTTTCGGAGCAGATCGTGGAGAACGACCAGCGCGCACAACTCACCGAGCTTCAGCGCACCCGTGGCATCCAGCAGATGATCGACGCCGGGGTGTCGATCACCAGGGTTGCCAAGAAGTTGTCGGTGGGCAAGGACACCGTGAAGGCAGCGGCGGCGGCGGCGAAGTCGCAGGCGGCGATGCACGGTCTGGCCGAGGGGCAACTGAGCCTGACTGAGGCGGCGGCGCTCACCGAGTTCGAGGACTTGCCCGGTGCGATCAACCGGCTGATGCAGGTGGCGGGCACCCGCAGTTTTGAGCACGTGGTGGCCCAGCTGCGCCAGGAACGCGTCGCCGCCGAGGCCGAAGCAGCAGCGGCCCAGCCCTACGTGGAGCGGGGGTTCACCTGGCTACAGCAGCGCCCGGAAACTTCAGATCCTGGCTGCATCGCCTTGCACCACCTGCGCACCGCAGACGGTGCCGAGGCCGATGAGCAGGTGGTGACCGACCCGGCCCAGTGGGCGGTGCAGTTGTACGAAACCGAGATCGTGGTCGATGTGGCGACCGGCGAGGCCGTCGATGAGGACGACGTGGACTGGGATACCCAGGACCAGCCCGAGGCCACCCCCGCCGAGGGGTTGCGCCACGCCGACACTGTCACCGATGCCACCGGATACGTCGCGCACTACTTCTGCCTGGACTTCCGCGCCGCAGGTCTCACGCCGGAGCCGTGGTTCGCCCGGCGCGCCGGACTGGCCGAGGACACCAGCAGCGGCGACGGGGCAGTGGACCTCGACGCCGAGGCCGCCCAGGCGCGCCGTGAGCGGGCCGAAGCCGAACGAGCCGAGGCCGACAAGCGGGAACGCCGCAAGGTGCTGGCGCTGAACAAGCTCGGTGATGCCGCGATGGGTGTGCGCAGGGATTTCCTGACCAAGCTGCTGGCGCGCAAGACCCCACCCAAGGGTGCGGCGATCTTCGTCGCCACCTGCCTGGCTGGCGACCCATACCTGCTGACTCACCACAACGCGGTGGAGACGACCGCCGAGCTGCTCGGTATCGAGCGAGCCGCCGTGGCCAAGCAGGCCAGCGACCTCGGTGCAGGCGGTGACAACCGTGCCCAAGTGATCACGTTGGCTCTGGTGTTGGGAGCGCTCGAATCGGCGACCGCCAAGGACGCCTGGCGCGGCGCCGCGCACGGCTACGGCCCGCGTGTCGGCAGCGCGGACTACCTGCGGTGGCTGGCCTCCAACGACTACCCGCTGGCAGCGGTCGAGGAAATCATCACCGGCACAACCGACGCCGAGACCGTCTACAGCGAGTATCTCTCCGACGCTGGGAAGCAGTAAATTCGGGCGGCTGGTGGGGGTCAGGGCTTCGGCGCTGGCCCCCACTCGCATCTGACCGGGCCAACTCCGTTGTGCAACAGGCACACTGCATTTTGCCTTCTGGCTTGTCGATCGTGACCGGCCGGATCGGCTGCACGCAAGGCGCCGGCCTGCGCGTTGCTCCGGGCCCTACCGGACTCGCGAACTTTTCCCCGAGCCGCTCGCCCACACAACGGGCTCCCTGGGAAAACTTCGCGCCCGGGCCTTGCGCTCCGCCGCCCGTAACCCGGTCTAGATCGTGCTGCCAGAAGGGCAAAAAGAATAGATGTCACAGACGGACAGGAAACAAATGAAGTGTGCAAGAAAGGGAACGCATCAGCCGATAAATTACGACAATCAATCTGTTGGTTACCGGATGCGCGAAAGCAGTCAGATAATGCATTTCTTCGCCGGGTCACTTTGCCCGAGAAACAGGGAGACACCGCCGCGCTGCACGGTGGCCAGACCAGGAGGCCTGCCCGAGCGAAATGCGCTGTCAAACAACTGGACTACCTGCGTCGAGGCCAGGGCGGAGAGCAGTGATTCCGGCGTCCGATGCGCAAAGAGAATCCGTGACAAAAGATCAACAAATTTGTTTCTCACCGATGTAGCGCCAGCCTAATAGGCGCAGTAATATTGAATTATCGATAACCCATCCCGCAATTACTTCCAGGGGGCTACCAATGTCTACTCTCACCGTCTACACCAAACCCGCATGCGTGCAATGCACCGCCACATTCCGCGCCCTCGATAAAGCAGGCGTGCACTACCAGACAATCGACATCACCATCGACGCCGAAGCCCGCGACTACGTGATGGCGCTGGGCTACCTGCAAGCACCCGTGGTGGTCGCCGAGGACACGCACTGGGGGGGCTTTCGCCCGGACCGCATTAAGGCGCTGGCCGCCTAGGCCGCTCCCATCGAAAGGACAACTGCCATGAACACTTTCGCCGCCCTGGACCACGACCTGCACGACATCGGTGAACTCGACCATCTCGAACGCATCGGTGAAACCCGCGCTCAACTGCTGGCCCACATCGCGGCCGGCATCGAATCCCTGCAAAGCGCTGCCGACACCCTGGATCGGTTGTGCAGCAACACCGTTTACGACGCCGACTTCATCGACGGCCGTGACGGCCGCGACGTCGCCGCGTTCCTCGACGAAACCATCCGCAACGCCCGCGCCACCTACGCCGTCGTGCACGCCGTCATCGACCACGGGGTCCCGCGATGAGCGTCACACCACACCACACCTGGCGACCCCGTGATGCCTTCGAGCACGTCTACCAGGCGTTCGAGGCCGCCGGTCACCACATCCGCCCCCGTGGGACCGATGCCTTCATGGCAAGTTGCCCGCTACACACCGACCACAGCCCGTCGCTGTCGGTCACCTGGCGGCCCACCGGGCGCGGCGACCAGGGGGGTGCGGTGCTGATGCACTGCTTTAGCTGCCAGGCCAGCATCACCGACCTCGCCGCAGCCCTCGGATTGCGAGTGGCCGAGCTGTTCGACGCCCCCGCACCGGCTCCCACCAATCACCCCACGCCGCAGCGGCGCACCGCCGCTGCGCGACCCGCGCTCGTCTCGGGTCCGCTGCCCGCGCGGATCACCCGAACCGCCGAGCGCGTCAACCACCAATGGACAACGGTGCGCGTCTACACCTACACCACCGACCGCGGACTGCCCCACCAGCAAGTGCTGCGCCAAGAATGCGGGTGCACCGGCAAGCCGCACAAACGATTTCAGCAACGCTACCGCGACGGCCGCCGCTGGGTGTACCGCAAACCCGAAGGATTCGCCCCCGTGCTCTACCGCAGTAGCGCGATCGGCACCGCCGCCGCCAGCGGCCAGTGGATCTGGATCACCGAAGGCGAGAAAGACGCCGACACCCTCACCGGCGCAGGCCGACTGGCCACCACCAACGCCCAAGGAGCCGCCAACTTCACCGACGACCTGCTCGCGCACTTCGACGGGCTGAAGGTGGTCATCGCCGCCGACCGGGATCTTGCCGGCTACCGGCGCGCCCTGGACCTGCACACCCGGCTGCGGCGGCGCGTCGCGCAGGTAGTCATCGTGCTCGCAGCGCTGCAGGCCGACAAATCCGACATCACCGATCACCTCGCCGCCGGCCTGTGGCAACCGGGCGAACCCTTCGGCGGGCTCACCGTGGTCAGCCTCGACGAACTGCATGCCCTGGCCACCGCCGCCACCGCCGCCGAAGCCGCCGCCCACTGCGCGACCGCGCTGGCCGAAGCGCGCGCCACCGTCACCCAAGCGCACACCCACCGCCGCTGGCTGGCCGAAGCCGCCCGCCAGCTGCGCGCCGTGCACCACCAACACCAGCAGCTGACCAAGATCGTGCGCCACAAACGTTCAGTAACCGCCGAGACGGCCCTGCGCACCGTCACCGCACTGCGCACCCGCGCCGCCGCCGACTACCGGCGCAGCGCCACCGCCGAGCCCCGCCTGCAGGAGTCCGCATGAACACCGGCATCGACACCCTGGTCACCTCACAAGTCACCACCGCCATCACCGCGGCCGCAGGCCGCACCGGCGGCCCGGCCGCCCACACCGCCCGCGCGTGGATCGACGGCCTGTGCGCACGCGCCCAACTGCGCTCCGAACGACACCTCCGCCCCCACCGCCCCCACTCCTCGAGGTAACCACCCCATGCACATCACCAGCCCAGCCCGCGCGGCCGCGACCGCCCTTTTCCTGGCTGTCCTGGCTGTAGCCGGATCACCACTGGCCTCCGCCGACATACCCACGGTCAGCCCCGGCGACCGCATCGAATACCTCAGTCCCACCGCCGATGTCACCATGTTCTGCACCATCGGCTACGTTTACACCGGCCGCGACCTGCACACCTACGCCGTCACCGCCGGGCACTGCCGAGGCAAAACCGCGGGCTACGCCCGCGCCACCCGCACCGGGTTGACCGGAGACTTCACCCGCGCCATCGTCGAGCCGCCCTACCAGGGCGGGCCGGACTACGGCCTGATCGATTTCGGTATCCGATCGCTGCCGCTGGCCTACATCGGCGACACCCCCACCACCAACCGTCACCCCCAACCCGAAAAGGGCCAGCAAGTCTGCCGCACCGGAGTCTCCAGCGGCCAGCACTGCGGAGCCATCACCGGATACGCCGGCAAAAACCAATACCTCACCACCGGCATGCCGGCCAGCATCCCCGGCGACTCCGGCGGCCCCGTCTGGCTCACCACCGACACGGGATCCGCCGACATCATCGGCATCTGGCTCGGCGAAAAAACCACCACCAACGGCCAAGAACACGGCCGCTTCGCCTCCCTGGCCGACGGCCTGCAACTGCTGAACTGATCCGAGGAATCGACCCTTGCCACCCTCTGCGTTCCCACCCGCCGACGGCGATGGCGACGTGGGCATTCCCACCACGCGACACCGTGGTGTCGGGGCCGAGTTCATCACAGTAGATAGCGAGATCCTGGCATTACGGCGCTGTTCATGCCGGGTGCAGTTCCTCGGAGCGAGGTGCCCCGATGCGGGGAAGCCCTACCTGTACCGCCCGCCAACAGTCACCTGAGCACAGGCGCGGCGCAAACTAATACGGCAATTCGCACACTGCGATGTCGCAACGCGATTGGTGCGCTGGCCACTCACCGGTGACCACCCAGGCGACCAGTGCCACCGGAACCTGATTCGGCTCCTCGAGCATCAATTGTCGCAACGCGTTCTCGACCATGTGACCACAATACCCGCCGGGCACGAGCGGCCAGAGGTTTGCTGTCGGAATCCGAAGCCGCTCACCATTTTTGCCTGTCAGCGGGCACTAAGTATGACCGGTGAGGGCCCCGTCGCCGTCAACCCACGGCCCAGCGGGCTCGCCCGTTCTGCGCTCCCGCCGCCCTGACGGGCGGCTCCCGCTGCGCCCGTGCGGCACCGGCGGCTGACGCCGCCTCCTGCTGATCCGCCGGTCCTCTGCGGGGTTGACACCGCCACCCCACCGGTCCCCCCAAGCCCGCGCCCCCAGGCGCAGATCACCACGACCGCAAAGGAAATCCTGACTATGAACATCACCGAGCACACCATCGACCCATGGACCAGCACCGACCACGACCCGCACCAGCCCCCCGCTGTGGGCAGTGACGCCGATGCCGAAAACATCTACGCCGACAGGGATCTGGAAATCGAACACCACCGCGCCCAACTCATCACCAGCCTCAACACCGCCCTGACGGCACTCACCGGAGCCCACACAGCGGTCAGCGCCCTGCTCAGTGACCAGGTCTACGACGTCGAGTTCAGCGAAGCCACCACCGGCGAGGACGTGGCCGCGTTCATCACCGAAAGCCTGCGGCTCACCCGCGCCGCCTACGCCCTGACCCAACACGTCACCGACCGGTCCTGACCCGGCCGCACTTCGAAAGGACGAAGAATGAGCGAGTTCTGGGAACAATGGGCCGCCACCACTGCCGCGCCGATCCAGTGCCTCAAACGCCGCGCCACGGTGGCCTTCCGCGAAGAACGCCACCTCGGCCTAGTCACCCGGCGCCGCTGGATCACCTTCCCCGACGAAATCAACGGCGCCTCAGTCATCGTCGAGATGCCCGACAACGCACCGACCAAAACGTGCGACCAAGGCCGCCACGATCAGTGCGGGCACCGCCTCGGCGGCCCGCACGAAGGCGGCATTCTGCTCAAGCTGTCCCTGCCCGGTTTCTGCTGGCGCTGCGGCTGCCCCTGCCACAACGACCCACACCGCGCCGGGCGCCTGTTCTAACACCCGGGCCCGGCCGGCTCCCACACCAGGGGGTTGGCCGGGCCCCCCTTTTTTCTTCCGATCCCGAACCCGGCCGGCTGCCGCACGCAGTACCGGTCACACCCGCCGGTGGCGTCGCGTAATCCGTAGCCCCTCAACCTTATTGCCGTCAGCAAGGGGGCAAAGCGTAATCGGCCGGGGGCCCGAGCGGTCAACCCACGCCCGGCGCCGGCGCCGGCGGCGGAGGACATTTCCGGCCCCACCTGCTCGCTGCGCTCGCGGGCCGAAAATCCGCCGGCCCCACCACCGGACTCTTCGGGGTTGACCACCCACCCTCACCCGATTGACGCCCACCCCTAGCGCTGACCGGCGCAACCAAGCACCACAGGAGAACGGAAGAAACATCATGTCCTACAACCGCATCGCCGTCCTAGCCGCACTACACACCCAACTGATCGCCGGGAATCCCGACCCCAGCCGCGGCCTGGCCGAACTCGCCGGACGACTCGTCCTCGACGACACCTTCAACAAGACCCTGCTGCACCACATCGCCGAACGGCGCCCCCTGGCCGCCGCACTGTTGTGGACCCGCATCGCCGATCACCTGAGCGGGCAGGCCCGCATCGAAAGCCTCACCCTGGCCGCCACCTTCGCTCTGGCCGGCGGAAACCCCGGCATCAGCGCCACTCTCATCGACCGCGTCGACGTCGCAGCACGCCGCGATCACACCCAGACCCCGCCCATCCTCGAGGTCCTCAAACTCGACCACCGCGTCCGCGAGCACCACCACGCCGTCGCGGTCTAACCACGACACCCCGGCCGGGTACCGCACAGGGCCCGGCCGGGTGTGTCCCCAACCCGTCCACCAACCCACACATCACCATCACAGAATCAGGAGACAACATCATGGCGCGCAGCAAGATTCACACCACAACGACACCGAACCCCACCACCTACCACCTCGCCGAGCGACTCAAAGGCCTGGCCATCGACAGCCTCTACCGCTTCACCGCAGGCCACCGCACCCTGGCCCCCATCGACGGGCGCACCGTCACCGCCCTGCACACCACCCACCCCTGGGGATACAGCGCCCAGCTGCACGCCACCGACAGCCACGGGAACCTGCACGCCGCCGCCGAAGCCACCGCCACTCACCCACTGCCCACGGCGATCAGCTCACGAATCAGAACCTTCCGCAGCGGGCCACTGGCATGGCACAACGCCGCCGCCCGTATCACCAACGACGCCTGCCCCGATCCGGCCGACCGGACCGTGTTCGTTGCGTCCGGTCACCACCACTACGAACTGAGCCGTCGCCTGGACCCGGCCAACTTGCGCGAATACTGGGATCTGCGCATCGACGGACACCGCCACGAGCCGTCCTTCGCCGGACCCACCGGCGCAGCCGAATACGTCACCGACACCACCGAAGCAGGACGCTAACCACCCACCAAGGCCCGGCCAGCACCCTTCACACCAGGGCGTTGGCCGGGCCCCTTTTTTCTTCCGGTCCCGAACCCGGCCGGCTGCCGCGCAGTGGCGGTCACACCCGCCGGTGGCGGCGCGTAATCCGTAGCTCCTCAACCTTATTGCCGTCAGCTTGGGGGCAAATCGTAATCGGCCGGGGGCCCGAGCGGTCAACCCACGCCCGGTGGCGGCGCCGGCGGCGGAGGACATTTCCGGCCCTACCAAGCTCGCTGCCGCTCGCGGGCCGAAAATCCGCCGGCACCACCACCGGACTCTTCGGGGTTGACCACCCACCCTCGACCGATTGACCCCACCCCTAGCGCTGACCGGCGCAGCCAATCACCTTCACCGAACGGAGAACACCATGGAGAACTTCAACGCACTGCGCACCCCCGCCGACATCGTCGCCGCCGCACCAGGCCTGCTCGGATTCGTTCCCACCAACAGCATCGTGGTCTACCTGCTCGCCCAGCACCCCACCACCGGTCTTGGGGTGCGCTGCGCGGCCCGCTTCGACATCACCAACAGCACCGAGCAAGCCACCAACTTCCCCGCCACCTGCAACCTGCGCGCCGGGAACTTCGCCGCCGCGATCATCCTCGCGGTCTGCGACCAACCCCACGACACCCACGCCCACCACCTACTGGAAGCCACCCGAGACTCCCTGCGCGCCGTCAACATCGAGGTGTTGCGCTGCCTGCACACCCGCGACGTCACCGAGACCGGCCAGTGGCTCGACATCGACACCGGCCAGTACGGACCCACCTACCCCTACACCGACGCCGTGCTCACCGCCCAACTCGTCCACCGAGGCCACACCATCCGCGCCCACCGCAGCGACATCGAGGACGAATTCAGCCCACTGCCCCCCGCGCCGCCCGCCACAGTCGGCGACCACGCCCGTCTCGTCGCAGCGACCGTCGAGGAGATCACCGCCGCCCTGGCCGGTGGGCCCATCACGAATCCAACCTTGGCCACCCGCGCGGGCATCCTGATCACCGCACACCCAGCCCTGCGCGACGCGATGATCGGGCTGGCCATCGACACCCCCGAATACGCCGCGGACCTGTGGACCCACATCGCCCGCCGACTGCGCGGCGCACCCCGCGCCGAAGCGCTCACCGTGGCAGCGGCCTGCCTGTGCCTCAACGGGGACACCGTGCGCGCCGGCATCGCCCTGGACGCCGCGTTCGACGAAGCCCACACTAGCCACACACCCGAGCCGGGACTGGCCGGTCTGCTCTCCGCGGCACTGCGTGCCGGGCTCTCACCGGAAAAGATCAGCCAAGCCCTCATCGCCGCGACCGAACCCCGCACCCCCGACACCGACTGATCACCACCAAGCCTGGACCGGCCAGCTCCCCACCGCACGGGGGTTGGCCGGTCCCCTTTTTTCTCCCGGCCCCACCCCCGGCCAGCCGCCGTAGGAAATCCCTGTCGCTGCCGCCCGTGGCGTCTCGCAATCCGTAGCCCCTCACCCTTTTGCCGTCAGCAAGGGGGCGCAGCCTAATCGGCCGGGGGCCCGACCTGTCAACCCACGCCCGGTGGCGGCGCCGGCGGCGGAGGACATTTCCGGCCCTACAAGCTCGCTGACGCTCGCGGGCCGAAAATCCGCCGGCACCACCACCGGACTCTTCGGGGTTGACAGCCCACCCTCGACCGATTGACCGCACCCCTAGCGCTGACCGGCGCAGCCAATCACGTTGAGCGAACGGAGAACACAACCATGGAGATCTCAGAATTCGAGCACGCCTTCAACCTGTGCGACGAGGCCGCGGGCCGCATCACCGAGCAGGCCTACGGAATCACCCGCATCGCCGCCCACAACCACGGTGACATCGCACTGACCACTGTGCACGAACGCACCGCCGACGGTGGGCACCGCCTGATCCTGCTGGCCACCGACGACCACGGCCAACTCGCCGCCGTCGAAGCCACCACACCCGACCTGCACACCCGCCCAGTGACCCGGATCCTCAAAGTCCGCGCCGGCGACCTGACCTTCCACGCCCTGCCCAAGAACAAGTGGGCCTGGTCGGCGGCCGCCGCCGGCCACACCTACCGCCTGGCCGCCGCCACCGGCGACGAACTCGACGACGCCGACGACCCGCTGTGGACCACCACCATCGACGACCACCGCCCGACCGACTACGACGCCCTCGACGACGCGATCGAGCACCTGGTCGACCACCACCGTCGCCGCGCCGCCTAGCACTCACCGACGACCTCACAGCCCGGCCCGCCACCGACTCGGCGGGCCGGGTTTCCCATACCCCAACCCTTCAAGGAGATCTCTCATGCCTGACATCGACTACGGACTGGCCCTGGACTTCGTCGACCCGGCCGACAACATCACCCGCCAGCTCCGGTTCCAACTCAACTGGGCACCCCCCGGTGACCCGCGTCTGTTCGACGGAACCGGCCAACTCGTTGCCGTCATCGACGACACCCGCCGCCCCGACCACGGCCGCACCCAAGCGCTCACCCGCCCCCGCGTCGCACACACCGACGTCGACGCCGCCCTGCACGGTTGGCAGACCTGGGCCATGCTCAACGACAGCGTCGCCGACCTGGCCGCCATCCGGCGTGCCCTGGTCGCCGCAGGCCTGACCTGAACCCGATCTACCCGCGGCCCGGCCAGCACCCGTAACACTCGGGGGTTGGCCGGGCCCCCTTTTTTCTTCCGGCCCCACCACCTGGCCAGCCGCCGGAGGAAACCCCTTTCGCAGCCGCCCCTGGCGTCGCGGAATCCGTAGCTACTCAACTTTTTTGCCTGTCAGCAGGGCGCACAGGGTAACCGGGTGGGGACCCGTCCGCTCAACCCACGCCCACGGTCGGGCATCGCCGTAGCCGAGTGACCGTTTTCGGCCCTATGCCAGCCCGCCCCGAGGCGCTGCGCGCCGGGCGGGCGCGGGCCGAAAACCCGGCGAACACCCACCGCGGACTCTGCGGGGTTGACCGTCCACCCCCACCCGCTTCCAAGCACCCCTGCGCCGACCGGCGCACCACAACACCGTTTCCCGAAAGGAACACCTCTCATGGCACACGAACTCGACATCACCAGCGGCATCGCCTCCTTCGCCAACTCCCGCAGCGACCACTGGCACCGCCTGGGCCAAACCGTCGGCCACACCATGACCGCACGCGAAGCCCTCGACGCCGCCCACCTGGCCGGCTGGAACGTCCGCAAAATGGCCCTGCAGGTGCCCCAGGAGCCCGTCATCGACGAAAACGGCGTCACCGCACCGCAACCCCTGCCGGTGCCCGATTTCTACGCCACCGTGCGCACCAACCCCATCAACGGCCGCCTCGACGTTCTTGGCGTCGTCGGCAGCAAGTACGAGCCCGTCCAAAACGAAGCGTCCTGCGATCTCCTCGACGCCCTCGTCGACGAAAGCGGGGCGCACTTCGAGACCGCCGGCGCGTTGCGCGGCGGACGGGAAACCTTCGTCACCATGAAGCTGCCCGAAGCGATCGTGTTCGACGGCCGAGACGGCACCAAAGACCGCACCGAGCTCTATCTGGCGGCGTTGAATTCCCACGACGGGTCCTCGAAGTTCACCTTCCTCGTGACCCCGATCCGCATCGTCTGCCGCAACACCCAAGCCGCGGCCTTGCGGGATGCCAAGGCCAGCTGGGGAATCCGGCACACCGGCGGGGCACGCGCGGCCATCCTGGAGGCCCGCAACGCGCTGAAACTGACCTGGCGCTACGCCCAGTCCTTCGAAGCAGAAGCGGCCGCGCTCTACGCCCGGGAGATGGACACCGATCAGGTCCGCGACTTCGCCCACCAACTGTTCGAAGTCGACGCCGCGACCAGCACCGCCACCCGCCGGCACCGCCGCGAACGCGCGGGCGGCATCGTGAAGCTGTGGACGTCCTCGCCGACCCTCACCCCGATCGCCGGAACCCGCTGGGCCGCCTACAACGCCGTCACCGAATACCTCGACCATCACGTCCCGGTCCGAGGTGCCCGCACCAGCAGTGACGCGGCCAACGCCCGCGCGCTGCGCAACATCGCCAGCGCCGCCAGCACCAGTTCGCTGAAAGCCCAAGCCTTCCGGATGCTGCAGACGCTCTAACCCGACCCGCCCGGGCCCGGCCAGCTCCCCACACTCGGGGGTTGGCCGGGCCCCCCTTTTTCTTCCGGCCTCATCGCCGCGCCTGACGGCGCGCGCGCGGGCCGCCTCAGCGGCGGCCACCTCCTCCGTAGCCACTCACCTTCTGCCGCTCGACGGGGCGCACACGCTAACCGGGCGGGGGCCCGAGCTGTCCACCCACGCCCGGTGGTCGCGCCGGCGGCGGAGGACATTTCCGGCCCTACCAGCTCGCTGCCGCTCGCGGGCCGAAAATCCGCCGGCCCTACCACCGGACTCTTCGGGGTGGACAGCCCACCCTCACCCGCTTGCCCGCACCCCGTGCCGACCGGCACACCAACCTCGACGGAAGGACTGTCCCATGACCACTCTGCGCACCACCGTGTACCTCAACCACGCCCACGCCCGCTTCTTCGGATTCAACGACACCACCGCGCAACTGCGCATGGCCGAAACCTTCGACCTCGACCTCCCCGAGCACCTCACCGGAGCCGCTCTCGTCGACGTCGCCCTTAACGTGGTCTTCGAACAGCTCAACATCGACGAGCCCGAACACATCTGGGCGCTGCGCTACCGCCTGGCCGGGCACCGCAGCCTGTCGGTGGGCGACGTCGTCGTTACCGGCGAAACCGCCTGGGCAGTAGCCCCTATCGGATGGAAACCTGTCACCGCCGACACCCTGACCGCCGGCATCGTCCGCTGAACCCTCGACACCGAAAGGAGCCGAACTCATGGGCGAGTACTTCACCCCGATCTTCCTCAACACCGCCGGGCACATCGTCTGCGCCCTGGACCCCGCCGACTACGGCTCGGGCCTCAAGCTGGCCGGGCACACCCGCGCCGACGACCCGCTCATGTCGGCGGTGCTCACCCTGCTGGCTCTCGACGGCGGTCTGCGCCTGGTCTGGGCCGGTGACTGCGCCGACCCCGATCCCGGCCACCAGGCCGCTCTGTACTTCCTTGTCGAGGACCGCCATTTCGTGCGGTTCGACGGACTCGTGGCAGACGGCGTAACACCGAACACGCCACTGGGCGAGGCAGCCGCGTCAACCCGCGAGGGTTACCTGTGCAACCTCGACAAGCGCGAATACCTCGCCCACACCGATCTGGTCGCCGACCACACCGGGTGGCGGCGCACACCGCTGCCTTCGCTGACCGCCGAATCCGAACGCACCACACCCAATTCGCAAAACTTCGGGGCCTGGGCGCGCGACCGACTCCACTACCGGCTCAGCCACCCCGGGCCCGGCTGGACCGCGCGCCAGTAAGCTCCACCCAGGGGCCCGACCGCCAGCCGCCCCGACAGCGCTGGCGGTCGGGCACCCTTCTTAGCCTCCGGCCCACCACTCACCACAGAGTCGGATCACTCGATCCCAGCAGCGCCACGCGCACCGCCTCGGCGTTCCAGCCATGGCGCACCGCTTCGCGTAACGCCACCGCCCGCTCGCGGCGCGCGCGAAGACCATTGTCGCCCTGCCGGATCGGCAGCCGCCCGCCGCCGCGACCGGCCCGCGCCATCATCACCATGTTGTCGCGCTGAGTCCCGCCCACGATGTGCAGCAGGCCGACCTCCCCGGGCAGGCTCACCCTCACGCACGCCGGATTGTCACAGCCATGCAGAGCGCGCACCCACGGCGCCAACGGTTCGCCTTCAAGTGCGGCCGCCAGCGCATACCGGTTCGGTCGCACCATGATCCGGTCCGACCCGCGGCCGACCCAGAACCGGCCGTAGCCGTCGGTTCCCACCGCGCCTGTCCAGATCGCGCAATCCTCCGCTCCGGGCCCGCGCACCACGTGGCTGGCAAAGCGCGCCAACTCCTCGGCATGCGCGACCGGATCGACGACCAGCTGTAGCGGTTGCGAACGTCCCATGACCCCACTGCGTTTCGATGCCCGCGTGCGGCCCGGTTGCCGCACCAGCACCCATCATCGCCGCGCACACCGACACTGCCGCCTTAGACCGTCGCCGAGGACGGCGCCAGCGTCTTCACAGCCGCACCGGTTCGGCTCGCGTCCCCTGCCGTCACTGACGGCGCCTCGCTCGCCTCGACCGCACCGCCCGAGGGCTCAGCAACCGGCCGCGCGGCCTCGGCGTCCGCACCCGGCGGCTGCGCCGCCGTCGCCGCCTCGTCCTGCGCCACTGGGCCGGCTGCTTCGGCTTCCCGAATCAGTTCGCGGGCTTGCTTTTCGGAGAGCTTGGCCATCCGCGCGATCTCACGCAGGGGCTCCCCCCGATCGCGCATCGCGGCCAGCGCCTGCCCGCACACCACGCGCTGCGCGCCTCGGCGGCGATCGGCATCCTCACGCAACACCTGCTGACGCGCCGAAAGCCAGCCGTCGACGGCCTCGACGCGTTCGCGGGCGGAGAAGTACCGTCCCAGGTCCTCGACGTTGGCCCTGGTGCGGCGCACCACGTCATCCTGGGCGGCGCTGGCGGCCTCACGCGCGGCGCGGCGGGCCTGCTTGCTGATCACTGTGTTCGCCATGGATCACACGCTAAGCCCCACCAACCCCCCAGCGCCGCAACGCAAGCCAAAAATCTTTCCGACCGCACCCCACACCAGGCTTCGCAACCGAGCACTCACCGCCCACCCGAGCGGCACTTAGGGTGCCCTAACTTTTCCCGACCGCCGAACATCACACCTCTTGCACTCAGGTAACGGTTCGGTAACGGCCGTTATCTGGGGGCGGGGGCGCCCCTAGTTTCAGGTTCAGGTGATGACGCAGTGATGGGCTTACATAAATTGACCGCCGGCGACGGCTATCTCTATTTGATCCGCCAAGTCGCCGCCTCTGATGCCACCGAGCGGGGCCGCCCCACTTTGGCGCAGTACTACACCGAAAAGGGGGAATCCCCGGGCCGGTGGATGGGCCGCGGCCTGGCGGCACTGGCCACTCCGCTGGCCCGCTACGCCTGTGATCCGCTGGTCGCCAAGTACTGGGGCGTGCCGGCTGGCTCGCAGGTCGGCGAAGAGCAGATGAAGGCGCTGTTCGGTGAGGGTTTACATCCCAACGCCGAACAGATCACCGGTCTTCTGACGAAGCTGGGCGCCGGTGCGGCCGGGGCGAGTATGGCCGCGCGGCTGGGCCGGCCTTTCCATGTCGACGGCAAAGAAAACCGGTTCGTCACCAGGCTTCGCGAGGTTTACCGCGACTACAACCTCACCATCGGTGCCGATGTTTCAGCCAGCATCGCCCCCGACATCCGGGCCCGGCTGCGCACTGCGGTCGGGCAGGAATTGTTCACCGAAACCTACGCTCGCCCACCGGCGGACGCGCGGGAACTGTCCGGTTTCATCGCCGCCAATTCCCGCGCCGCCTCCACCGCGGTAGCCGGCTACGACCTCACCTTCACCCCGGTCAAATCGGTCTCCACGCTGTGGGCCATCGGGGCACCGCCGATCGCCGCCGCGATCGAGGACTGCCACCGCCAGGCGGTGGAGGAGACCCTGGAATTCCTGGAAGACAACGCCGCGTTCTCCCGCATGGGAGCCGGTGGCATCGCCCAGGTCGACACCACCGGTTTGATCGTGGCCGCCTTCGATCACCGCGACTCCCGGGCCGGGGACCCCAACCTGCACACCCACGCCGCAGTCAGCAACAAGGTCCACGTCATCGGCCCCGACGGAATAGGCCGGTGGATGGCGCTGGACGGCGCGACACTGCACCGTGCCGCGGTCGCGGCCTCGGAGTTCTACAACACCCGCATCGAAGCGTTGCTGGTCGAAAAACTGCGGGTGCGGTTCACCGCGCGGCAGTCCCGGCGCGGTAAACGACCGGTACGTGAAATCGACGGCATCCCCGAGGAACTCAACGAGAAATACTCCTCACGCAGCGCCGCCATCGACCACCGGGTGGGCGAGCTGGCCAAGGCGTTCCACACCGAACACGGCCGCGAACCCACCGCCGTGGAGATGCTCGCCCTGACTCAGCAAGCCACCCTGGAAACACGGCAAGCCAAACACGAACCCCGCTCCCTGGCCGAGCAGCGCCACACCTGGCGCGTCCAAGCCGTCGAGGTCCTGGGCAGCCAGCGCGCGCTGAGCAACATGGTCGCCGCGGTCACCAATCACGCACCGGCACACCACGTCCCGATCAGCGACAGCTGGGTACACCAGCAGGCCGCTCACGTCATCGACACCGTCTCCGAGCATCGCGCCACCTGGACCATCAACCACGTCCGCGCCGAAGCCCACCGCCAGCTGCGCTACGCCGATCACCCCGGCGGACCCGAACTGGTCGACCGCATCGTCACGGCCGCCCTGCGCGGGCACAGTCTGGTCCTGACCAGCCACGCCGACACCGACAAACACGAACCCGCCGCCCTGCGCCGCGCCGACGGTTCCAGCGTGTACACCCGCCACGACACCACCCTGCACACCAGCGAGGCCATCCTGGCCGCTGAGCGGCGCATCCTGGCCGCCGCCGCCCGCACCGACGGCCGTGTCATCGACGCCGACAGCATCGAAGTGGCGCTGCTGGAAGCCCACGCCAACACCGGTGTGGCCCTCAACGACGGACAAATTGCCATGGTCCGCGAAATGGCCACCTCCGGGGCCCGCGTACAACTCGCGCTCGCCCCCGCAGGCACCGGCAAAACCACAGCCATGGCCGCCCTCGCGGCAGCCTGGCGCACCAGCGGCGGCACCGTGATCGGCCTGGCCCCCACCGCCGGAGCGGCCGAAGTCCTGGCCGAAGACCTCGGCTCGGACACCGACACCCTCGCCAAACTGGTGCAGCTCACCGGCACCCGGGCAGACCAACCCGAAGCCCCCCACGACGACCCCGCCCGCCGATGGTTCGACACCATCAACGCCGACAGTTTGCTCATCGTCGACGAAGCCGGAATGGCCTCCACCGCCGACCTGGACACCCTCCGCGCTTGTGCCGAAGCGCGCGGTGCCAGCGTGCGCCTCATCGGCGACGATGAGCAGTTGGCGTCGATCTCGGCCGGCGGCATCCTGCGCGATCTGGCGCAGCGCCACAATGCGGTCACCCTGAGCACCGTCGTGCGCTTCACCCACCCCGAAACCGGGCACGCCGAAGCCGCCGCCAGCCTGGCCATCCGCAACGGTGACCCCGCCGGCATCGGCTTCTACATCGACCACGGCCGCGTCCATGTCGGCGCCGATCAACACGCCGCGGACATGGCCTACGACGCCTGGGCCGCCGACCGTGCCGCCGGGCGCGACTCGATCCTGTTGGCTCCCACCAACGAGCTAGTCGCCCAACTCAACGAACGCGCCCGACTGGACCGTCTCACCGCCGCCGGCACCGACGCGAGCACACCCAAAGCCGCAGCGACCGTCACCCTCGCTGATGGGCTGACCGCCTCGGCCGGCGACATCATCGCCACCCGCAAGAACGCCCGCTGGATACGGACCACCAGCCGCGGCGGCTGGGTCAAAAACGGTCACCGCTGGACCATCCGCACCGTGCACGACGACGGCTCGTTGACCGTCGTCCCGCTCCGAGGCCGCGCCACGACGGTGCGGCTACCCGCCCGCTACGTCACCACCAACACCACCCTGGGCTACGCCTGCACCATCAACGCCGCCCAAGGCATGACCGCGGGTGGGCGCGACGTCGAAGGCACCTGCCACACCGTCATTTCCGACCGGCTCACCCGCCAGCAGCTCTACGTCGCTGGCACCCGCGGACGCACCGAAAACCACTTCTACGGCTCCACCGCCGAATCCGACCCGCACCGCATCCTGGCGCCCAAAGCCACCCACCCACCGACCGCCGTCGACGTGCTCACGACCATTCTCGGCCGCGACGGCGCACAAATCTCCGCTCACACCGCCGCCGCACTCGACGCCGACCCGTTCACCCGGTTACACCAAGCGTGCGCGATGTATGCCGATGCGCTCTCTGCGGGCGCCGAACACCGCGCCGGCACCACCGTCATGGCCGCCATCGACACCGCGGCCGCGGGCCTCGGAACCCGCGTCACCGACGCCCCGGCCTGGCCGGTGCTGCGCCGCAACCTGGCTCTGCTTGCCCTGCACGGTGCTGACCCCGTCGCCGCCCTCCACGACGCCGCAGCCACCCCACTCGGCGATGCTGTCGACCCTGCCGCCGTCCTGGATTGGCGCCTGCCCATCCGCGGCGAAACCACTGCGCCACAACCCGCCCCGCTGCACTGGCTCAACCCCACACCAGCGGCCCTGAGCAACGATGACGTGTGGGGTCCGTGCCTGCGCGCGCGGGCTGAACTGGTCACCGAACTCGCCGACACCGTACGCTCCACCGCCCGCGGGTGGGGGGCTGCCACCGCACCGGCATGGGCGCGCCCACTGCTCGGCCAGCGCGACCCTCTGATGGCCGAAATCGCCGTCTTCCGGGCCGCCCACGGCGTCGATCAGGCCGACACCCGCATCACCGGCCCCGAACAACACCCCAACCGCTCCAAGGTCTTCCAACAGCTCATCAACGCCCGCCTCGACGCCGCCCTGACCCGAGCCAACACCGACGCCGCGCGTTGGCGCCAGCTCGCCGAAAACCACGACCGACATCTCACCGCAGACCCGTTCTGGCCGCGCCTGGCCACCCACTTCAACGACGCCGCCCAGGCCGGCGCCGACATCGACACGTTGCTGCGCGACGCCCTAGCCGCGCACGGCCCACTCCCGTCCGAGATGCCCGCCGCCGCCCTGTGGTGGCGCCTGGCCGGCACCCTGGCCCCGCCGTCGCTGGATCGCGCCGACACCACCCTGCGACCGGCCTGGGCCGCGGCGCTACACGGTCTGTTCGGCACCGTCGTCGCCGAAGCGATCATCACCGACCACGCCTGGCCGTCCCTGGTCGCCGCGGTGGCCGCCTGTGACTGGCCCCCGGCTGATCTGCTCGCCGCCGCCGCGGAACACCTGCACGACATCAACGCCGAAAAGCCTTTGCGCCCCGACCAGTACGCGCGCCTGCTGACCTACCGCGTCGAGCTGCTCACCCACCACGCCGCCACCCTCGACCCCGACGTACCGCACCCCGCCGACACCCAGCACACACAGGCGGTCGGCGACCAACTCGACTTGTTCGCCACCGGCGACTACGGGCTCGAGGAGCACCTGGGCGAGCCGCCACCCGACCCCACCGACTACCCCTACAGCTTCGCCGAAGAGGACCTCGCCGGCCTGGACTTCGACGACCTCCCCCACCACCGGCCCCTGCGTGCTGAGCTGGCCGAGAACACTGACATCCCCGCTCTGCGCGCCCGCCGCGACGCCGCCTACCGCCACCTGCGCCAGCTGGAAAAAGCCATCCTGGGCGGGGGCGGTGGACCCGCCGAACACGCCGCCGCCGCCGAACTCGCCGACCTGCGCCGCCGCCACCACCAGCAGCGGCCCCTGCACCAGGCGCTGGCCCACGCCCACACCCGGTGGGTGCACGCCGAAGACGCCGCCGCGCTGCACGCCACGCTGCTCGACCAGCTCGACGCCGCCATCACCGCGGCGACCCGCCGCGCCGATCACGGTGCCGCCGCCCGCTACCGCGCCCACCGCGACCAGGTCACCAGAAACACCGAGCGCATCACTGTCGCGCTACACACTGCGCGCACCCGACTCGACGACACCCGCACCACCCTGCTCGACGCCGCCGGCGGCCCGCAGGGCATCGTCACCGAACACCACATCCACACCCGCCGCACCGCGGCCATCACCACCGACACCGCCGCCCTCAACGACGCCCGCCGAAACGCCCGCACCCTCGATGACCAACTCTGCCGCGCAGAAGCCGGGGCGGCCCGCGCCCTGGCGCAGCGCCCCACCCACGCCTACGATCTGGCGACCGACATCGACCAATTACGCGCCGAGGTTGCTTACCTGCAGGCCGCCAGCACCGTCAGCCCCGGAGCCCTCTACTACCCGCCCGAAACCGCGC